>DASWKP010000112.1:0-11216 GCA_036396575.1 Longimicrobiales bacterium
CACCTGGCCCGGGTGACGTTCCGCGCACTGGTGCCCGAGGGCTTCGTTCGGCCCCCGGAGGCTCCCGACCTGGACTGGAGCGGCACGTTGGAGCTGGCGTCCCGGGAGGTCGCCCTCATCACCCTGGTGCCTGGGGCAACCCGACTCGAGCTACGCCTTCCGGGCGGCTAGCGCGGCCTGGGCGGCGGGCTGACCGGGGACGCGTGGTGGGTGGCTCGGGGCCCAGTCGGCCGCCGGGCGCGTCGACGGCAGGACGGTCCCAGGTCACTCCAGTGAGTCGTATCCAGATGCGCCGAAGGCGGCCCGAATCCGGGTTCGCCTCCCGGAAGCCGCCGCTCCCGGAGACCCGGGAGTGTCACGGATGATCCGCCAAGGCGCCGCCCCCGACGGCTACCCGAGCATCATCAGGAACACCCCCGCCGCCACCGCGGAGCCGATCACCCCCGCCACGTTGGGTCCCATCGCGGGCATGAGGGGGTTGACTCTGCCGTTCGTCTCACGCGACACGAACTGCTGGACCACCCGCGCGGCCATGGGAACGGCCGACACTCCGGCCGCGCCGATGCAGGGGTTGATCTTCTTCCCCTCCCGCAGGAAGAGGTTGATGATCTTGGCGAAGACGATCCCGCCCGCCGTGCTGAAGGCGAACGCCACGGCGCCCAGCACCAGGATCCGGAGCGTGTTCCAGGTGAGGAAGTAGGTGGCGCCCATGGTGGCACCCACCACCAGGCCCAACACGATCGTGACCATGTCGATCATGGGGCCGCCGGCCGTCTTCTTGAAGCGCTCGGTCACGCCCGACTCCCTGAGGAGGTTGCCGAACATCAGCATGCCGATGAGGGGCGCGCTCGACGGCACGGCCAGGGACGCCAGCACCCCCGTGACGATCGGAAAGAGGATCGCGGTGCGCTGGGACACGGGGACGGCCTGGGGCATGTCGATGGCCCGCTCCCGTTTCGTCGTCAGCATCCGCAGGATGGGGGGCTGGATGATGGGCACCAGCGACATGTAGCTGTACGCCGCCACGGCCACCGGACCCAGCAGGTGGGGGGCGAGTTGGATCGTGAGGAAGATGGACGTCGGGCCGTCGGCCCCCCCGATGATGCCGATGGACGCCGCCTCCCGGGCGGTGAAGCCCAGGAGGTAGAAGGCACCGAGCGCCGCGACGAAGATCCCCAACTGGGCAGCCGCCCCCAGCAGAAAGGTGATGGGCCGACCCAGCAGGGGACGGAAGTCCGTGAGGGCGCCCACCCCCAGGAAGATGAGCGGGGGCAGGAGCTCCGTCCGGATCCCGGCGTCGTAGAGGATCACCAGGATCCCCTCGCCGTACGACCCCATCTCCGCCATCGGCAGGTTGGCCAGGATGGCGCCGAAGCCGATGGGGATCAGGAGGAGCGGCTCGTACTCCTTCGCGATGGCCAGGTAGATCAGCACGCCGGCCACGACGAACATCGCGAGGTTGCCCAGCGAGAGGTTGGCGAACCCCGAATGGCCGATGAGCTCGTTGACGATGTCCATGGGCGAGGCGCCTCAGGCCACCGTCACGATGGGCTGCGAGCTGTCGATCTCGTCTCCGATGTGGACGTGGACCGCGCTGACCGAGCCGGCCTCCGGCGACCTGATGTCGTGCTTGGCCTTCATGGCCTCGATCTGAGCCACCACACCGCCGGCGTCCACATGGTCCCCCACCTTCACGAGGACGTCCACGACTTCCACCGAGCCGGCGAAGGTCGAATGTATCGGCGTGCCGACGGGAGGCACCGTCGACGTAACCGACGCGGCCGGGGTCCCTCCGCCCACGGGTTCCACGGTCACCGTGAAGGTGCGGGTGGAGCCGTTCTCCCGGACCGAGACCTGGCTGGTCACCGGGCCCGTTATGACCGGCGTGCCGGCGGGGGTCGTCGCGGCCGGTTGGGCCGGCGCCTCCTTCTTCCTGAGGGGGATGTCGATCCTGGCATGACCCTGGAGCAGGCGCAGCCCTTCGTTGAGCTCGATCTTCTTGCCGGGCACCATGCACGCCATCACCAGGAAGATGTTCTCGTCATTGACGAGGAGCCCCGCCTCCTCGAGAGCCATCCGGGCCGGTTCCAGGTTGTTGGGCGCGGCCTCCAGCGGGTCACCGGTGAAGGGCTCCATGCCGAGCTGCTCCGAGGCCCTCTTCACTACCTCGGGATCGGGCGGCAACGGGGTCTTGCCGAAGTAGCCGAGGACCGCCTTGCCGTACCCCGCGTCGATCTTCTCCCAGCGGCCGTACATGATGTTGTTGAAGGCCTGGAGCCAGTACTGCTGGCTTCCGGGCGTGACGCTGGTCCACGCCCCGCCCGCCTCGACCACGACCGGGAATTCCCGCAGGACGTCCGTGTAGCGATCCAGGATTCCCGCCTTGACCATCATGTGGACGTTGGGTCCGATGGCGCCGCCGGGCATGGGGAAGCCCAGCACGCGGGCGTCGGCCGTCGTGGTCGTGGGGTTGAAGTCGTAGTCCTTCATGAGCATCGTCAGCATGCCCTCGATCTCCGCCATCCTCGCCACGTCGATGTCCAGCGTGTACCCGCTCCCTTTGAGGGCGTGGGCCAGGGAGCGCGCATCGGGTTGCACCGTCCCGCTCGCCATGGGGCGGCACGACACGTCCACGCCGTCGGCGCCCCCGTGGATGGCGGCCTGGTAGCACGAGACCGCCGTGCTGGCGGTGTCGTGGGTGTGCATCCACAAGGGCATCTCCGGGGGCATGATCTTCTTCATGCCCACGGCCGTCCTGTAGATGGTCGTTGGATCGGTAGTGCCGCTGGCGTCCTTCAGGCAGATGCTGTCGATGTGGGCGCCGCTCTCCAGCAGCCGCTTGCCGATGTCGATATAGAACTCGGGCGTGTGGACCTTGTCCGAGTGGAAGGGAAGGCCCATGAGCGCGATGCACACCTGGTGATGCATGCCCGCGTCCACGATGGGCTTGCCGGTCTTCACCAGATTCTCCACGTCGTTCATGTAGTCGAAGTTCCGATCCCACGTCGTGCCAGCGGCGGCCATGAGCCTGGCCTGGAGGGCGAGGCCCTCGGGCGACTGCGTGGTGAGCGTCACGCCCGACACCGACCGGGTCAGGATCTGGAGATCCGCATCCGGGCCCACGGCTTCCCGGATCTTCCGCATGTCGTCGAAAGGATTCTCTCCGAGGTAGAAGAGGGGCGCCTGAAAGCGGGCGCCGCCCCCGAACTCGAAGTGACGGATGCCGATGTCGGCGGCGAGCTCCATCGCTGGCAGGAAGTCCTTCAACCTGACCTTTCCGCCGAAGCTGCTCTGCAACCCGTCCCGGAAGGGGGTGAACATCACCCGGATCATTCTCGGCTTCTCGGCGAATATCATTGGATTTCCTCGATTTTCGTGACCTTCGTTCCTGGATATGCGACGGACACCGCGGACGTGACCGCGGCGATCATGGCGGCATCGGTTCCCGCAGCCACTTCCGCCGGGAAGAGCGCGACCAGCGCGCGCATCACGACGGCGAGAAAGGACAGCAGGACGAAGACCGCGGCGAACGCGGACACACAGATCACCAGCAGATTCGGTTGCATCCTCTATCCCCCTGCGGACCCCGTGGGCGGTGACAGGTCCGCGA
Source organism: Longimicrobiales bacterium (assembly GCA_036396575.1). GTDB lineage: Bacteria > Gemmatimonadota > Gemmatimonadetes > Longimicrobiales > Gaopeijiaceae > DASWKP01. Next base: position 3,611 of record DASWKP010000112.1, read on the forward strand.
CTCGGCCGGCGTTCAGGATCAGCCTTCCCCTCATGACCGGCTCGTCCCGATCCTCGAAAAACAGCTCCAGGCCGTCGCCCATGGCTACGACCCGACCCTCGGCGATCACGGCGGGCTCCGAGTCCGCGTCTTCGCGGCAGATGGCGACCTGCGCTCCCAGCACGCGGGAGCGTTCCCGGTAGCGGTGCAGGAGCGCCCGGTAGCCCTCGTCCAGGAGGGCGCGGTAGTTCCGGTCCAGGGCGTCCATGAGGCGCTCGAGTATGCCCCGCTCCGTCGCGGCCTCCTGCCCGGAGGCGAGCTGGCGCAGGGCGCCGGCCACAGGGGTGAACAGGGTGGGCTCGACCGTGGGCGCTGTCCTGACGTTCAACCCGATGCCCAACACCGCGGACGCCACCGTGGTGCTCTGGGTCAGCGTGTACGCCAGCACCCCCGCGACCTTGGCATCGTCCACGAGAATGTCGTTGACCCACTCGATTCCGGCCCGCCCAGCCAGCCCGGGCACCGCGTCGATGGCGTCCACCACCGAGAGTGCCGCCAGCACCGTAAAGGCCGTCTCGAAGCGCTCCACGGGCACGCCCGGGGCCAGGTGGACGATGACGTAGAGGTTGCCAGGGGGAGCGGACCAGGGGCGGCCCTTGAAACCGTGGAAGCCCTCTCCCGCGCCCGCCACGCACACCACCCGGTCCGGAAGGCCGGGCCACTCCCGGGCCAGCTCGATCATGCGGTCGTACTGGGAGCGGGGGTACCAGGGGGTCAGCAGGAGGTGCCGCCAGGGCCGGTCGGCCAACTCGACGGAGCGAACGGGACCGGCGCCACCCAACAGCTCGGTGGCGAGGCGCAGGGCCGCTGGGTCCTGGGCGAACCCGGGCACGAGCCCGCGTCCGTCCCCCTGCGGTAGAAGATCCGCAGCATAGTCAAAGCTGTCGCTCTGGACGAGCATATTCTGTCCACGGCCGTGCCCCGGCCTCGAACTCTAACCGTATGCCCCATAGGGAGCAACGGGTGGGGGGGCCCCTGGGACCGGGGGGTCGGGGGCCTTCCGGGACCCGCTCCGGGGGTGCGCCGAGGGCCGCGAATCGGGGGGAGAAGCGGCGGCCACCCCGTCGTTGCCCTCCCCCGGCCCCGCCGCGATCATGGCGGATGCTCGATCTCGTCATCGTCGCGACCTACCTGGCCGTCATGCTCGCCGTGGGCTGGAGGGCCCGGAAGGGCTCGCCCGACTCGTATTGGGTGGCGGGGCGCCGCTACGGCACACTCCCGGTGGCGGCGTCCCTGGTGGCCACCACCTTCGGGGCCTCCTCGACCCTGGGGATCATCGGCCTGGGTTACTCCCGGGGCCTCACGGGCGCGTGGTGGGCTCTCATGGGCGGGCTCGCCCTCATCCCCTTCGGGCTCCTGCTGGCCGGACGCGTGCGCCGCCTCGAGGTCTACACTCTCCCGGACATCCTGCGGCGCGCGTACGGCGACCGCGTCGCCGTACCGGGGGCGCTCTTCATCGCCGTGGCGTGGTGTGGCATCGTGGGGGCCCAGATCGTGGCCGGAGGCCTCCTCCTGGGCGCGGTCTTCGCCCTCCCCGTCCAGGCGGCGGTGGCGATCACGGCGGCGGTCTTCATCCTCTACACCTTCTGGGGAGGCCAGCTCTCGGTGCTCCGGACCGACGCCTGGCAGCTCGGGCTCTTCGTGGCGGCCCTGGGGGCCACCCTGGCACTGGTGGCCGCGGCTCTCCCGGGGGATGGAATGCGGGGCGCCCTTCCGCCCGGTCACCTGGCCTTCCCGGTCTCCGAGGGGTTCGGTTGGTACGAACTGCTGGTGTTCTACCCCGTCATCGTGGGGATGCCGTACCTGGTGGGCCCGGACATCTACTCCCGGGTGCTGTGCGCCCGGGACGAGGGCACGGCGAGGCGGGCGGCCCTCCTGGCGGCCTCGGGGGTCATCCCCTTGTCCCTGCTCCTGGCGTTCCTGGGCGTGATGATCCACGCCCAGGCTCCGGGCCTGGCGCCGGAGAGCGCGCTGCCCACAGCGGTGGTGGAGCTGGCCCCCCAGGGGCTTCGGGGCCTGGTGGTGGTAGGCCTCCTGGGGGCCCTCATGTCGTCCGCCGACACCACCCTCATCTCCGCGTCCACCATCCTGGCGCTCAACGTGGTGAGTCCCCTGCTGGGGCGGGGGCGGGCGGCGGGTGGAGGCGCCGATGCCGGCCTCCAGGCCCGGGACCTGCGCCTCACCCGCGCCTTCGTCGTCCTGGTGGGCCTGGCGGCGTGGGCCATCGCCGCCTTCCAGGGAGGCATCATCTCCTCCCTGCTCCTGGCCTACACCGTCTTCGTGGGAGGCGTGGTCCTCCCCACCCTGGGCAGCTTCTGGCGGGACCGCCTGGGCCTCACCCCCGGCGCCGCCATGTGGTCGGTCATTCTCGGAGGCGCCGTGGCCATCCTGGGCGAGGTCCGGGACGGCGCCTTGCTACGGGCGCTCCTGGGTGAATCGGGCACGGCGTCGCTGGCCGCCGTCCTGGGGCCCGAGTACGGGAGCCTGCTGGCGGTGGCGGTGTCGGCGGCGGTGCTGGTGGTGGGGAGCCGGGTGGGAGGGCGTCCGGACCAGGTGCCGCCCCGCACCCCGGGAATCGCCGCCGGCCCCCCGATCCGCTGAAAACTCATCACTCGCGACGCTGGATGGAACTGCGGTACCCGCGGACATTACCATATGGACTGTACGCACCCGTCGTCTGCCCCCACTCCGCCCGGGAGGTGGCCGTGAACCCGTGGCTGCGACGCATTCGCGGCGCCGTCGGGATGGGCCTGACCTGGGGCCTGGCCTGGTTCGCCGCGGGCATGGCCCTCCTCATGGTGGTGGGGCCCGACGCCGCCGACGTCCCGTTCCCCCTCGGGTTCGGCGCGCTGGGCTTCCTGGCCGGCACGACCTTCTCGGTCGTGGTGGGGTCGCTCGCCGGCCGGGTCGGATTCCACGAGATGTCGCTGCCGAAGTTCGCCGGGTGGGGGGCCCTGGGCGGCGTCGTATTCGCCGCGCTCTTCGCGGCCATGGCCGGCGCCTTCGGCAACGACGTGGGCTTCGTGACGCCGGGGATCGTCTTCGGTCTGGCGGGGGCGGGCACCGCCGCCGGGGCCCTGACCCTCGCCCGGAGGGCCGTGGATCCGGAGCGGCTCGAGGACGGAGAGGAGGTGGAGCGGGTGGGCCTCACCGACGAGGAGCGGCGGGACCTCCTGGGCGGTTGATCAACCCCGCAGCCCCAGGATCTCCAGGAGGCGCGCCAGGTCCCCGTTGTCCAGGCGGGGCGCCGGTGAGCTCCAGGATCCCCTGGCGGAGGCGGTCTTGGCTGCCTTCGGGCATGCCCACTACGTTAGCCGCCCGCTGGAGCGGAGCAAGCGGACGACGCAGGCCACGGCACCGAACCGTGCGGAGGGAGGCGCTACGTGCACAGCTGGTTTCCAGGATCCGGCAGGCAGCGCATACACTTCCTCCATGTGGGAAAGTCCGGAGGCACGGCCGTCAAGCACGCGCTGAAGGACTTCCTCCGCACGCCCCGATACACGCTCACCCTGCACGGCCACCACACGTCGCTCGCCCACATCCCCCCCGGCCAGTCCGTGATCTTCTTTCTGCGCGATCCGATCTCACGCTTCGTGAGCGGCTTCTACAGCCGCCGGCGAAGAGGCGCGCCGCGGCGTCACAACGACTGGAGTCGCCGGGAGCGGGAGGTCTTCGAGCGCTTCGCGACCCCCAACGACATCGCCGGCTCCCTGGCGGACGAGAGCTCGCCCCTCCACGGTCGGGCGGTGGACGCCATGGCGGTGATCCAACACTTCGCGCCCTACCGGCGATGGTACGTCGACGTGGAGTACTTCCTCTCCCGGCTGAAGGACATCCTCTTCATCGGCTTCCAGGAGTCCATGGAGGCGGACTTCGAGACGCTGAAGGGCCTGCTCGACCTCCCGGGGTGCGTGTCCCTGCCGACGGGCGACACGGCGGCGCACCGAAACCCGCCGGGTCTCGACACCGCCATCGGCGATGCGGGCCTGGCCGCCCTACGGGACTGGTACGCGGAGGACCTCGAGTTCATCAGGCTCTGCCGGGAGCTGATGTCCGCGCGAAGGAGTGCCCGATGAGCCCGTCACGGCTTCGAGCCCCCGCAGCGTTGACGGCGGCGGGGCGCCGAATCCTGGGCCTCTACCGGCGGGCAACCTGGCGAGTGCGACGCCTGCCGGACGTGATCCTCATCGGCGCGCAGAAGTGCGGGACCAAGAGCCTCCGGCACTTTCTGCGCCAGCATCCGCACGTCGTTCCGCCGGACACCGCCCATGTCTCCGCCCACGAGAGCGCGCCCCACTTCTTCGACGGCGGGCTCGACCCGGACGTGGACACGTACCTGCTTGGGGAGGCCTGGTACCGGGCCTTCTTTCCGAGAGCGGACCGGAGTCCACCCCACCACCGTGTCCTCGACGCCTCACCGTTGTACCTCCTGAATCCTCTCGCGCCGCGGCGGATCTTCGACCTCGTTCCCGACGTGAAGCTCGTCGTCCTGCTTCGCGACCCCACCGAGCGGGCCATCTCCCACTACTTCCACGAGGTGCGGAAGGGCCACGAGTCGGTGCCCTTGATGGAGGCGCTCCAGGCCGAAGAGTCGCGTGTGCGCACCGCGCTTCTCGAACAGGACTACAAGCACCCGAGCTTCATCCACCACACCTACCGGCGTCGCGGCCGGTATCACGAGCAGATCTCGCGCTACCTGCGGTTCTTTACTCCGACCCGGTTGCTGGTCGTCCAGAGCGAGCGGTTCTTCGCCGAGCCCGTGGAGACGGTGCAAGAGGTCCTCCATTTCATCGGCGTGGATCCGGACTGGCGCCCCCCGGACCTGAGCCCGCGGGGCGTCGCCGAGGACAGGACACCCGTAGGCGAGGAGGTGCGCGACCACCTCGACGAGCACTTCCGGCCCCACAATCGCCGCCTGTACGACCTCCTGGGGCGAGACTTCGGGTGGTGCGCCCGGGGGGCGGAACGTCGGGGGAGCCTCCTTGCTTAGACGGCTCCTGTACGGTGCGCTGCCCCGTCATGGCATGGCGTGCGCGGGAAAGCTGGTCCTCCCCGGGGACACCTACCTCGTATCCTTCCCGAAGTCGGGGAGCACGTGGCTGCGGTACATGCTCACCTCGCTCCGCATCGGCCGGACGGGTCATGAGCTGAAGCTGACGGAGAGCATCGTCCCCGACATCTACCGCCACGGCAATCCCTTCCTCCTGGTCAGGCGGCGCCCCCGGCTCCTCAAGTCGCACGAGCCGTACACGGCGGCCTACCGGCGGGTCGTCTACCTGGTCCGGGATCCGCGCTCCGTCTTCGTCTCCCTCTTCTGGCACCAGCAACGGCGCCGCCTGAGGGGAGAGGGGGCGACGTACGCGGGCTTCCTGCAGGAGTTCCTGGAGACCGGCGGACGGTGGGGGCCCTGGCACCATCACGTCACGGGGTGGCTCGACGCCGAGGATGACCGGATGCTCGTGGTCCACTACGAGGACCTGGTCCGGGACACCGCCGGCTGCCTCGGGCGGATCGCCGGGTTCACGGGGATCCCCGCGCCCCGTGATCTGCTCCGGAGCGCGGTCGACGAGGCGCGCCTCGGGCGCCTGCGCGAGCGCGAACGGGAGGAGCGGTGGACGCCGAACCTCGATTCGGTCCGGCGGGACGTCCCGTTCTTCCGCAGCGGCCGCATCGATGAGTGGCGGGAGGAGCTCAGCCCGGAGCAGATACTGGGCATCGAGACGGCGTTTGCCGGGGCCATGGAGCGCGCGGGCTACCGGCCGGGCCGACCCGTGGGCGGAGCCTAGACCATGGCGGCCGTGGGAACGCTCCTGGCCCGAGCGCGTCGCCTCCTGGGCGCCTCACCCGGGGCCGGGCTCCATCCCGGTGCCGTGGACCCGGACGCCGCCCGGCGCTCCATCGCCATCTGGACCGTCCACCGGGCGGGCTCGATGTTCGTGTATCGGCTGACCCGGGATCTGTGCCGTGGGCTCGGCCTCCTCCATCGGTCGGTCAACGGGGGCAGCCTCGCGGCCCGCCCCGATCCCGGCGACCTCCGGCCCACGCCCCCCGCGTGCTACGGGCCGATCCGCTACCCACCGGCCGCCCTCCCGCCGGACATCACCGCCCTGATCCACCTCCGGGACCCCCGGGACGTCCTGACCTCCCTGTTCTACTCGCACACCTTCTCCCATTCCACGAGGGGAGGGTTCCGGCCCTCGAGGCTGGAGCGCCGGCGGTGGGCGGAGCAGGGCATCGACGCGTGGGTGCTCGAGCGGGCCGATGGGCTGCTCGGCGACTATTCCGCGTACGTCGAGCTGCTGGGCCATCCCGCCGCGCGGCTCCTCCTCTATGAGACCATGGTCACCGACTTCGACTCCTGGGTCCAACGGTTCCTGGAGCCGTTCGCGCTGCGCGAACCGACCACGGTCGCGGCCCAGCTCGTCGCGGCGTACGCCGATGAGCTGCGACCCGTGCGGGAGGACCGTCGCCGGCACCGGAGGCAGGTGGCGCCGGGAGATCATCGCGACAAGCTGACGGCCGCCACGAGACGGCACCTGGACCGGATGTTCGCGGACGTGCTGTCGGCCCTGGGCTGCCGGGACTGACGGCGTGGGGAGCCGGAGGCTGGAGGAGGCGGTGCGGGCCGCCGAGGTGGACGGTCGGGTGATCCTCGTCTTCGCGGACGAGGCCTACGGGAGCATCCTGGCCAACTGGCTCGCGGCCGTGGACCGCCTCGATCTGGGGGGGTACCTCGTGGTGGCCCTGGACCGGCCCACGGAGCGCTGGCTGGCGCAGCGCGGCGTACCCCGTCTGCGTCCACCGGCGCCGCGCCGGCCGGCCCTGGGCCTCCCGGTGGGGCCTGTGAGGGCCCGCCGCGCCCGGAGGCTGTGGTCCCTCCGATTGGACGTCATCCGGCAGGTGCTGGCGCTGGGCGTGGACGTCGTCCACTCGGACGCGGACGCGGTGTGGCTGCGCGACCCCATGGGGGATCCGTTGGGCGCCTCGGCGGAGGACCTCGTCATCTCCCAGGGCACCACGTGGCCCCGGGAGGTGCACGGGCGCTGGGGGTTCGTCGTCTGCTGCGGGCTATTCCAGGTCCGCGCCAACGACGTCGCCCGCCGGCTCCTGGCGGAGGTGGCCGAGGACCTCCGGGAGACGGGCGACGACCAGGCCTCGCTCAACCGCGTTCTCGCGAGACGAGACGTGCGGTGGGAGGCCCCCTCTCCGTACCGGTTGGAGTACGACAGGACCGAGATCGTCTGCTCCAGGGAGCCCCTCCTGGGGCGCGCGGGCCCTCTGACCGTCGCCGTCCTCCCCCACCATCTGTTCCAGCGCATCCACCGGCCCGCCGAGGCCCCGTACGTGAAGCACCTCCTGGCCCCGAAGGAGTCGAGGGCCAAGGAGGAGGCGCTGAAGGCGGCGGGATGCTGGTTTCTGCCCCTGAGCCCGTGACGGGGGTCACGATGTGTCGGCTCCGAAGTCATAGCCGAAGCGCCGGACCTCGTCCGCGTAGTGCTCGGCGACCACCCGGCGCGTCTCCTCGTCGTAGTAGCTCGGGAACGGCGCCCGGTTCGGCGTGCGGTTG
>DASWKP010000113.1:0-4112 GCA_036396575.1 Longimicrobiales bacterium
GGTTGGTGCCGACGATGAGGGGCATCGCCACCGCCAGAAGTGGCACGGTGCCCACCCAGTACTTGGCCCAGAACAGGGCCTTCACGTCCAGAGGCGAGGAACGCAGCAGCCACATCATGCGGCCCTCGATGCTCATGGCCGGGAACACGAAGCGGGCCGCGATGGCCGCCACCACGAAGCCCGCCAGGCCCAGGTTCAGGAAGCTCACCACGTTGATGAGGAAGAAGCTCACCTGCTCCCCGGTGTAGAGGGGCAGCACCTTGATGTTGTAGACGTAGACCACGACCAGCACCCCCAGGAGAATCAACTGGGACCACTGGGTGCTGTCCCGGAAGAAGACGCGGATCTCCTTGGAGACCAGCTCGCGGGTGCGGGTGGTGAAGCCGGACAGGAGGGCGTCGAGGCGGCGTGACCGCCGGCGCCCCACTCTCCGCTCCGCCCCCTCCTGCGCGCGGGTGAAACCCGAGGCGTAGAAACGGACGTGGAGCCACGCGCCCAGGACGACGAAGGCGGCCGCGGTACTCCACAGGAAGAGGAGCGGGAACGGCTCGAAGAACCCGGCCAGGTACCCCATGAGGGCGTCGGCCGCCCACTCGTTGGGGAGCCACGCCGAGGTGGGGGTGCGGAGGACCGCCATGAAGTCGACGAGGTCGCGGAACTCCTCGGGCCGCATGAGGCGCTCCGGCCGCAGGAAGCGGAACATCGCCACGAGGCCCACCGCCGCGAACAGGCCCACCAGGGCCAGGAGGTCCCTCGTGCGCCGAGCCGGAAAGACGTTGACGAGGATCAGCGTGAACGCCGAGCCCAGGACGGCCGGAATGATCAGGAAGGGCATCATGACGCCCACGGCCAGGGCGTAGTAGACCCACCCCGCCCCATAGATGACTCCATACGCGACCAGGAGCGGAACGGCCATGAGCGCCACCATCCAGGAGCTGTCCACGATGGTCTCGGCCAGGCGGGCCCCGTACACGTGCAGTTCGTCGGCGGGAGACGCCACCACCAGCTCCAGATCGTCCGACAGGAAGAACGTCGACAGGGCCGTGATGACGTTGGAGAGGAGGAGGATCATCAGGAAGGTGAGGAGCGCGAGCCCCAGGAGCTTCCCGGCCAGGAGGTCGCCGATCCCCTGCGTGCCCCGGAAGTAGAGGAGCATCCGGAAGATCACGCCGAAGATGAAGGACCAGAAGAAGAGGCCGACGAAGCCCAGCAGGAGGGCCTTGAAGACACGGCCCTCGTCCGTCCGGGCCCGGTTGAGCTTGGTGCGGATCTTGGGGCGGATGAGCCAGAGCCAGCTCGGTCGCCTCACCCGATCGCCTCCCGGAGCGCCGCCACCACGTCGGCGACCTCATTCCCGCCCGTGACCTTCAGGAAGATCTCCTCCAGGTGGGCGCCCCCCGCGTGGGCCTCGGCCCGCAGCTCGTCCATCGTGCCCAGGGCGATGATCCTGCCCTCCGCGATGATGGCGAGGCGGTCGCACATCACCTCCGCGACCTCCAGGGTATGGCTGGACAGGAACACGGTCCCACCCTGGTCCACGAAGGTCCGGAAGAGGTCCTTCAGGATGCGCGCCGAGCGGGGATCCAGGCCCACCATGGGCTCGTCCACCACGATCATCTCGGGCTGGTGGAGGAGGGCCGAGCTGATGAGGAGCTTCTGGCGCATTCCGTGGGAGTAGCTCTCGATGAGCTCGTGCTTCCACTGGTCCAGGTTGAAGAGCGTCAGGAGCCGGTCGGCCCGCTCCTCCGTCTCCGGTCCGTCCTTGCCCCACAACCCCGCCACGAAGCGCAGGAACTCGGCCCCCGACAGCTTCTCGTAGAGGTACGGCCGATCGGGGATGTAGCCCAGCCGCGACTTGGCGGCCGCGGGGTCGGCCCGGAGGTCGTCGCCCCCGAGGTAGATGTGCCCCGAGGTGGGCTGAAGCACGCCCGCCACCATGCGGATCGTCGTGGTCTTGCCCGCTCCGTTGGGACCCAGGAAGCCGAAGATCTCCCCCCGCCGCACCCTGAGATCCAGAGCGTCCACGGCCGTGAAGCCTCCGTACCGTTTGGTCACACCCTCGAGGCGGATCATGTCCCCCGCCTCATCGATGCGGGGGGGCGAAGCTTCGGGGTCGCTGGTCTCCGCCGGTCGGGTCAGCTCGTTCATCCGTCGCCCTCCTGGCGCTGAACCACCTCGATGTCCAAGCGACCGATCAGGCGGAGGATCTCGACCTGCTGGGCAAGGCCGCCGATGACGAAGCGGATGTGGGAGGCGTCGGCGGGCGTCTGGTCGAACGTCGGATCCACCGCCACCCACTCCCCCAGCCACACCTCGGGCCAGGCGTGATAGAAGAACGCCCCGTTCACGTAGACCAGGCCCACCGCCGTGCGGGCGGGCAGGCCCAGGGACCGGGCCATGGCCACGTACAGCACCGTGTGCTCGTTACAATCTCCCCGGCCCGTCTCCAGCACCTGGAGAGCGCTGGGCACCGAGAACGTGATGGCCTTGTCCAGCCGGCCGTACACGCTGCGCGTGAGCGACCGGGCTACGCTCCTCGGGTCCGGCGACCACGAAGCGCTCGCCGCGGTGGCCGAGCGGGCCGCTCGGCGGATGCGTGCGTCATCGGATTGGATGAGGGGCTCGGGCTGGAGCCACTCACGGAGGTCCATGCTCTTGTAAGGCAGCCGATAGCCCGGATCCAGTCCGCTCAGGTTTTCCCGGCGCACGATGAGGGTATCTCCCCTGAGGGTCTGGCGCCCCCCATCCAGGTCGAAGCCCTCCAGGTCCACGCCCCGGAGCACGAAGCGGAGCTCGTCGAACTGCTCGATGTCATCGAGGGCGACGTTGCTCTGAATGGCCGTGGACAGGATGACGTCGTCGTCGATCACCGAGGGTCCGATGGCGAGGCGCTCGTCCTCCTGGGCCTGCCGGGCCAGCTCGTACTCGGTCTTGCGCATGGAGAAGCCGAGCGGGCTCGACGCCTCGACCACGCGGCCGTCATCGTCGATCCAGCTCTCCACGGAGACGCCGCCGAATCGCTCGGTGATCTTCCACACGGGAATGGTGTCCCAGCCCGCGGCGGAGAAGCGGCCGGTCGCCTGGTCCAGGGCCACCGAGTCCGGCACCACCAGGGTGTCGTGCTCCAGGACGTGGACCTCCACGGTGCGCGTGGACAGCGTGGAAGGGTCGAACACGGGCAGGCGCACCGTGTTGCCTACCTCCAGCTCTCCCGCCATGGCCACGCGGATCGGGACGATGGCGCTGAAGACCGGTGGCGACGCCAGACGGTACTCCACGGTCTGGCTGGAACCCTGCGACTCGATCGTGACCTCCAGAACCGAGTCGGGCCGGATCCGGCCCTGGGCCTGGAAGCGCCCCAGCTCCGAGTCCAGGGAGAAGGCGAAGCTGTCCATGACCAGGGCTGGACTCAGGTTCACCCGCGTTCTGGCCACGGCGCTGCCCCTCTGACCGAGGACGGGCAGCTCGAGGTTCATGAAGTCCTCGAGGACGAACCCTCCGGCCACCGTGTCCAGGCGGGAGGTCGCCTGGCCGACCACGCGATCGTTCATGGTCAGCGAGTAGAAGCTCGTCCCGGGATTCAGCGCCATGGCCGCCGCAGCCAGCCTCGCCAGCTCGGGCTGGAAGTACTCACGGCGGACCTGCCAGCCGACCATGGCCAGCCACAGGCCGACGAGCAGCGTCCCGAGAATCCGTCGTCTCGTCTTCATCGTCGTTTCGATCCCTCCGCCTCCAGACAGCGGAGGAAGATGTCCTCTTCGTAGTCGTTGGCCACCACGATGATCAGATCGCGGGGCCCATCGCCCTGGCCGATATGGTCCCGGAGAACGTCGATCAGGACCGCCGCGGCGTCCTCCATATCCAGGTTCCCGGCGCCGGCGCCCACCGGCGAGAAAGCCACGGACTCGAGGCCGAGGTCCGTGGCCCTGCGCACCGCGTTCACCAGTCCGAGCTTGACCGTGTCCCGGGAGACGGGCTGGTCGGGCGATTGGATCACAACGTGGATCACGAAGGCGGCCGAAAGGTTCCCTCCGGGACTCATCATGGCGCCGCCGACCGGCAGGTCCCCGAGCCGGTGCAGCCGGGTGGCCACGATCTCCCCTCCGTCGATC
>DASWKP010000114.1:0-3956 GCA_036396575.1 Longimicrobiales bacterium
CCGCTTCACCGACGCCCATCACATCCGCCACTGGGCCGATGGCGGCCCCACTCGGCTCGACAATCTCGTGCTGCTCTGCCGCTTCCATCACCGCAAGGTCCACGAGGACGGCTTCGGCGTCGCCCTCGTCGACGGGCGGGCCACCTTTCGCGATCCGCGCGGCAGGGCCCTGTCGGCCGTCGGCCCGATATAGGCCGATGCGCCCATCAGCCCTGCGCCCAACAGCCCTTCGCCCAAGGCCCCCTTTCCCGACACCCCCCCCGGGAACGACACCCTCTGCTCGACGGCGCGGAAGGTCCTATCTTGCGGTCCCATGACTCCCCCTACCCTCGTTCTCCTCGCTGCCGGCTTGGGGACCCGCTTCGGTGGGCTGAAGCAGCTCGACCCCGTGGGCCCGAACGGTGCGGCGCTCCTGGACTATGCCATAGCCGACGCCGCCCGGGCCGGATTCGGGCAGGTCGTCGCCGTGGTGAGGGAGGAGATCGAGGACCGGATGCGCGCCCACGTGGAGAGGACCGTCCAGGACCGCCTTCCGGTGGCTTGGGTCCGCCAGCGGGTTGACGACCTGCCTCCCGATCATCCGCCATCCGCCCGGACCAAGCCGTGGGGAACGGCCCATGCCGTGTGGGCGGCCCGCCACGCCGTGACCGGTGCATTCGCCGTGGCCAACACCGACGACCACTACGGCCCGACGGCCTACGCGGCCCTGGCCCGGCACTTCGAGGAGCATGAGGAAGCCTGGGCGGTCGTGGGTTACCGCCTCGGCGCCACGCTCAGCCGGCCGCAAGTTGGTGGAGCGAACCGCGCCAGGCTCGTCCCCGACGAGAACCTGGAGCTCCGGGAGGTCTACGAGGTGCTTTCCATCGTTCCGGACAAGCGATCCGGCTTTGCGGGCACGACCGCTAGCGGTCGTCACATCCGCCTTTCCGCGGACGATTGGGTCTCCCAGAACCTGTGGGGCTTCACACCCTCCGTCTTCCCCGTCCTGGAGGAGGGTTTCGCCACCTTCCTCGGCGCCAGCGAGGGAGATCCCGCGACCGAGTTCCTTATCCCCGACGCTGTCGACAAGGGAATCCGTCACGGCAGGTGTCGCGTGCGCGTGCTCATCGGTGGCCCGGACTGCTTCGGCATGACGTTCCCCGAGGACCGTCCGGAGGTCGCGAAACGCCTCGCCGCCCGGGGCGCGCCTTGGGCGGGCCGGACCTGGACCGGCGGGCCGTCGGCCGTGCGGACCCCGCCATAGTGATCGACGCGGATCCCGCGGCCGAGGACCCCGACGCAGCCCACCCCCGCCCACCCCTGACCACCCGAGGAACCCGATCATGCGGTTGACGTCCCTGGACTGGTTGGTGGTGCTGGCCTATGGAGCCGTGGCCCTGGCCGTGGGGCTCGCGTTCACGCGCAAGGCCGGCGAGGGCACCGAGTCGTACTTCCTGGCCGGGCGTCGGCTGCCCTGGTGGCTCCTGGGCACCTCGATGGTGGCCACGACGTTCTCCACCGACACGCCCAACCTGGTCACGGACCTGGTTCGCACGGGGGGCGTGAGCCGGAACTGGGAGTGGTGGGCCTTCCTCGTCACCGGCATGCTCACGGTGTTCTTCTACGCCAAGCTGTGGCGGCGTTCGGGCGTTCTCACGGATCTGGGATTCTACGAGCTCCGCTACGCGGGTAAGCCGGCGGCCTTCCTGCGGGGCTTCCGTGCTCTCTACCTCGGCGTCTTCTTCAACGTCATGATCATGGCGACGGTGACGCTCGCCGCCATCAAGATCGGCAGCGTCCTGCTGGGAGCGTCGCCCCTCCTGGTGGTTCTCCTGGCGGGCAGCGTCACGGTGATCTACTCCGCCACCTCGGGGCTGTGGGGAGTGGTCGTCACCGACCTGCTGCTCTTCGTCATCTCGATGGTCGGCTCGGTCGCCGCCGCCTGGTACGCCCTGGCCCACCCCGATGTCGGGGGCCTGGCCGGCCTCCTGTCCCATCCGGCGGTCCAGGACAAGTCGGCGTTCCTGCCCGACTTCTCCGACGGCAGCGCCGCGCTGTCCGCGTTCGTCATCCCCCTGGCCGTCCAGTGGTGGAGCGCCTGGTACCCCGGGGCCGAACCGGGGGGCGGGGGCTACGTCGCCCAGCGCATGCTGGCCGCCCGCAACGAGTCCGGCGCCCTGGCCGCCACCCTCTGGTTCAACATGGCCCACTACGCGCTGCGGCCCTGGCCCTGGATCCTGGTGGCGCTGGCCTCGCTGGTGGTCTATCCGGACCTGGCCGCGCTGGGCGCCGCGTTCCCCCGGGTCGACCCCGCCATCCTGCGCAACGACCTGGCCTACCCGGCGATGCTGGTCTTCCTCCCCCACGGGCTCCTGGGCCTGGTCGTCGCGTCACTGGCCGCGGCGTACATGTCCACCATCTCGACGCATCTGAACTGGGGCGCGTCCTACGTGGTGGACGACCTCTACCGACGCTTCCTGGCCCCGGAGCGGTCGGAGCGCCACTACGTGACCATCGGCCGCATCACCACCGTCGCGCTGATCCTCCTGTCCTCGGCCCTCGCCTTGTGGCTCGAGAACGCCTACCAGGCCTTCCGCATCCTCCTCCAGATCGGTGCCGGCACGGGCCTGGTCTTCCTCCTGCGCTGGTTCTGGTGGAGGGTCAACGCCTGGAGCGAGATCTCGGCCATGGTCGTGTCCTTCCTGGTGGCCGTCTACTTCCAGTTCGGCCATGAGGCCCTCGGCTTCGCGCGCTGGGACTCATCCCTCGAACTGGTAGCGGGAGTGGCCCTCACGACCGTGGGTTGGCTCGCGGTGACGTTCCTCACGCCGCCGACCGGGAACGACACGCTCGTCCGCTTCCACGACTCCATCCGCCCCGGTGGGCCCGGTTGGCGCGCCGTGGCAGGGGATGCGACGCGTCCAGCGGGTGTGCCCGCCGACGCGAGCATGACCTCCGCCGTCGGCGCCTGGTTCCTGGGCTGCGTGGTGGTGTACGGGGCCCTGTTCGGGACGGGCTACCTCCTCTACGGGGAGGGGATGTGGGCCACCGCCTGCTTCATGGTCGCCGCGATCGGGACCATGGGGCTCGTGAAGCTCCTTCCCGGGGTGAGCGTCCTGGACTGACGCTCGGGGCCGAGGCCCGGGGTGCTCGTCAGCCTCCCAGCACGAGCCCCACGGTAAAGAAGAAGTCGTGTTGGAGGTCGCCGCTCTCCTCCTCGATCTCGATGGAGCTGATGTAGTCGCTCAACTCCACGATGAACCGAAGAACCCCCAGGTTGACCTCCGTGCCCAGGCCGAGCTGGCCGGTGAGCCTGGTCTGGCCGTCGTCCAGGGCGTCCAGGCCGGTGTCGCTGGAGAAGTCGTAGCGCTTCGCGCCCACCCCGCCGAGCAGGTACGGCCGGACGAGCACGAGCGACACCGGGCGCAGGACCACCGTCGCGGCGGCCACGAGTACCGTGGACCGGGCCGGTCCGCAGCCCGCGCACCCCACTCCCCCCACGGGCACGTCGGACTCGGACGCGTACAGCGCTCCGATGCGCCAGGCCGCCCGTGAGTCGCGGTTGCCGAACTCGACGAGCCCGCCGTACGCGAGGGTCGACTCCTTCTTGCCGATGTCCACGGCGCCACCGACCCCCTCCACCTCTCCCACGTCCGAGACGGGGGCGTAGAGCCCGACCTGAGGAATGAGGCGGACCTGCGAGGACGCCCCGGCGGGCAGGAAGGCGGCAAGGACGACCGACGCGCCAAGCGCGGAGATGCTTCGATGGAACATGGATCCACTGCCTGTCTAAGGGGCACGAGCGAACGGCATGGCCGTCGCTTCCGACCTTCGGACGATGCAACACGCGTGCCAGGCGTGCCAGCGTCCTCACACGAGTGGCTCGATTCCGAAGTCCCGCTGCATTCGAGTGGGACCACGCCCTGTTGGGGCGCGGTGCCCGCATCCGGTGTGGACGGCGTCACTCCTCCTCGAAA
>DASWKP010000115.1:0-6379 GCA_036396575.1 Longimicrobiales bacterium
TGCTTCGCGCTGGCCCTGGCCAGCTCCATGGGAGTGGCCTTCTCCGGCAACCTATTGACCCTCTTCGTCTTCTACGAGGCCCTGACCCTTTCGACGTACCCCCTGGTGACGCACCACGGCACCGAGAAGGCCCGGCACGGGGGCCGCACGTACCTGGGCATCCTGATAGCCACGTCGGTGGGGCTGCTGCTCCCGGCCATCGTGTGGACGTGGCACGCCACCGGCACCACCGAGTTCACCCCGGGCGGGATCGTGGCCGGCAACGTCGAGGGCCCCCAGGTCGGGCTCCTGCTCTTTCTGTTCATGTTCGGCATCGGCAAGGCGGCGATCATGCCGGTGCATCGTTGGCTGCCGGCGGCGATGGTGGCCCCGACCCCGGTGAGCGCCCTCCTTCACGCGGTGGCGGTGGTCAAGGCCGGCGTGTTCAGTGTTGTGAAGGTGGTCGTGTACGTCTTCGGGCTCGACCTGCTTCGGGCGGAAGGGAGCGCCGGCTGGCTCCTGTTCGTCGCGAGTTTCACCGTGTTGTCCGCCTCCCTGGTGGCGGTGGGCATCGCGCTTCGCGGGGGAAACCTGAAGCGGCTCCTGGCCTATTCGACGGTGAGCCAGCTCTCCTACATCGTCCTGGCGGCAGCCATCTACGCGCCTCTGGCCACGGCGGCGGCGGCCCTGCACATCGTGGCGCACGCCTTCGGGAAGATCACGCTGTTCTTCGCGGCGGGGTCCATCTACACCGCCGCCCACAAGACCGAAATCCGGGAGATGCACGGCATCGGCCGGCGCATGCCGTGGACCATGGGGGCCTTCGCCGTGGCGTCCCTCTCCATGATCGGCTTGCCGCCCGCGGGGGGCTTCGTGAGCAAGTGGTACATGCTCCTGGGGGCGTTCGAGGCGGACCAGCTCGTGGCCGTGGGCGTGTTGGTGCTGAGCACGCTGCTGAACGCGGCGTACTTCGTGCCCATCGTCTACGTTGCGTTCCTGGGCCGGGAGCCCGGGCGGGAGGAGGGCGGTCCCCACGGCCGGGGCCACGATGACCATCCAGACCACGGCGAGGCGCCCTGGCCCATCGTCCTGGCGCTGTCCATGACGGCGGCCCTGACCATCCTCCTCTTCTTCTTTCCGGAGCTGCCCCTGGCCCTGGCTGAATCCCTCGCGGGAATGAGACGCTGATGGACGATCACTGGCTCGCTCGACCCCGGACCCTCCGCATCCTCTGGATCGTCTTCGCGGTGATCCTGGTCCTGACGGTGATTCCCGACTTCGTCATCCATCAACACGACGACTTCGGCATCGAGGGGACGTTCGGGTTCTACGCGTGGTACGGCCTGCTCACGTGCATCGGGATGATCGTCGCGTCGAAGATGCTCAGCATCTTCCTGAAGAGGCCGGACACGTACTATGACGATTAGCTTCCCACCTGGCCTCATCCTCGTCGTCGGGGCGCTCCTCCTCCCCTTCGTGAAGGGGAGGATGCGGGACGCCGCGGTGCTGGGCCTGCCGCTCCTGACGCTGGCCGCGGTGTGGATGGTCCCCGACGGGGCCGCGTCGACCGTGTCGTTCCTCGACTACGAGCTGGTGCCCGTGCGGGGATCGGCGGTGGGACGCCTCTTCGGGACCATCTTCTCCATCATGGCCTTCGCGGGAGGGTGGTTCGCTCTCCGCCAGGCCAAGCCGATCGAGCTGGTGGCCGCCCTGTTCTACGCGGGGAGCGCGGTGGTCGTGTCCACCTCGGGCGACCTCATCACCCTCTTCATGTTCTGGGAGCTCATGGCGGTGGGCTCCACGGTCGTGCTGTGGGCCTCGGACGAAACGGAGGCCTACCGCGCCAGCATGCGGTATCTGCTCGTGCACCTGCTGGGCGGCGTCATCCTCATGGCCGGCATCATCGCCCACGTTGCCGAGACGGGATCGGTCGCCCTCGAGGCGATGAGGCCCGACTCGCTCGGACGGGCCCTCATTCTCGTCGGGTTCCTCATCAACGCCGGGGCCCCTCCCCTGGGAGCCTGGATCGCCGACGCCTATCCGGAAGCCAGCCCCAGCGGCATGGTGTTCCTGTCGGCGTACACCACGAAGACGGCCGTCTTCGCCCTCCTGGTCTGCTTCCCGGGCACGGCGATCCTGATCCCCGTGGGCCTCTACATGATCTTCTACGGGATCATCTACGCCCTGCTCGAGAACGACATGCGCCGCATCCTGGCGTACTCCATCGTGAACCAGGTCGGGTTCATGGTGACGGGTATCGGCATCGGCACGGAGATGAGCCTCAACGGGAGCGCGGCGCACGCTTTCGCCCACATCATCTACAAGGCGCTCCTCCTCATGTCCGCGGGCAGCGTGCTCTACCGCACGGGCAAGCGGAAGTGCACGGACCTGGGCGGGCTGTTCCGCACGATGCCCCTGACGACCCTGTACGGCACCGTCGGGGCGCTGGCCATCTCGTCCTTCCCGTTCACGTCGGGCTTCATCTCCAAGTCCATGATCTCCCAGGGGGCGGCGGACGAGCATCTGGCCCTGGTCTGGCTCTTCCTCGCCGCGGCTTCGGCGGGGGTTTTCCTGCACGCGGGCATCAAGTTTCCCTGGTTCGTGTTCTTCCAGAAGGACTCGGGCCTGCGACCGGAGGAGCCGCCCGCCAACATGCAGGGCCCCATGATCCTGTTCTCGGTCCTGTGCGTGGGGCTGGGCGTCTTTCCCGGCCCGCTGTACCGGATTCTCCCCTGGCCGGTGGACTATCAGCCGTACACCGCGGCCCACCTGGTCTCCCAGTTCCAGCTCCTCCTCTTCGCCGGCCTGGCCTTCTTCGTCATGCTCCCGCAGATGAAGAGGACCCTCACCATCACGCTGGATTTCGACTGGTTCTACCGCCGCTTCGGCCGGCAGGTGAGCAAGGAGTTCGCCACGAGGACGACTACGGTCCACGAGCGGCTGATGGAGTGGGCGGGGGTGGCGGCCCGGCGCACCGTGGACGGCCTGTTCCGGCACCACGGGCCCCAGGGCATCCTGGCGCGGACGTGGCCCACGGGCAGCATGATGCTGTGGGTGGCGGTGCTGTTGGGGGCCATCGTGCTGTTCTATTTCTGAGAGGGGCGCGCGCCCGTAAGGTGGCGGGCGCGGGGACGCTCAGCCTGGCCCGGGACGACCGGCGGCTCAGCCCTCCGACGGAGGCCGGCCCCGGGGGAGGTGCGCGGCCCGCGCCAGGTCCGCCTCGGTGAACAGGGCCGCGAGCTGGTGGTCAAGCGCCAGGTAGCGGCCGGGCGCCTGGCGCCCCACGGCCCGAAGCCGTCCAGATCCTCCCACCGGTCCGTCAGGGCCGCCATGGACCCGCCCAGGAAGACCCGGAGCCCGGCGGGCCGGAAGCGGACGCCCAGGAGGTCCACGCGCCCGGTGGCACCGATGACCAGGGGCCGCGTGATCTGGCCCGCCACCAGGACCGTGGGCTGGATCGTGGGTCGGCCCCCGCCGCGGTGGTGGGCGAACGGATCGCCGAAGTTCAGGACCACCTCAGGGTAACCGTCCGGCAGGACTCCCTCGGGCTCCGGACCGGCCGGCCCCCGGAGCCACCAGAAGCGGTGGACCCGTGGGGCGAGCGCCGGGCAGGGCAGGATCTCTCCGTACTCCATCTCTCCGCTGTCCTCCAGCGCTCGGGTTCCGGGGATGGCCGATTCCTACAATCGGCGGGACGTGACCGATCCCATCTTCGGGACTCCAGAGCGTCCCTTCAAGCTTCAGGAGACCCGATGACCCTCCGCTCCGTCATGCCCCTGGTCCTCCTCGGGCCGATCCTCGCGCTGGCGCACCCCGCGCCGGGCCCTCAGGAGGCCCCGAGAGATCTGTCCCGCCTCGCCTTCATGGCCGGCTGCTGGAACGGGGCCTTCAGCGCCCGCGACGGCGCCACCGGCACCATCGAGGAGCGCTACACGTCACCGAGCCTCAACGTGATGCTGGGAACCACCCGCTACCTCCTGGACGGCCGGGCCGTGCAGTTCGAACTGACCACCATCCGCCTGGAGGAGGCGGGCATCGTACTCCTCCCCTACCCGGGGGGCACCCCGTCGGAGCATGGCTTCCCGCTAACGAGCGTCTCGGAGGCCGAGGCCATCTTCGAGGCGCCCGAACACGACTTCCCCAAGCGCATCATCTACCGGCGCTCGGGGGATGAGCTGCGGGCGCGCATCGATGGCGGGGAAGGCAGCGAACAGGGCGCGGAGTGGCAGATGTCGGCGGTGGCCTGCGGAGGGTGAGCAAGTAAGCGTCCTGCCGCTCACGCGCCTCCCGGCCGCGGCGGCACGAGTTGAGCCAGATCCTGGCTCAACTGTCCCGTCGCCATGTAGTTGAGGAGCGCCGTGACGGCCCTGACCTGGTTCACGTTCGTGAGGGGGATGGAGTAGACGGCGTCGCCCTGCGCGCCCTCGCCGTTGTCCTCGCCCATCGCCACGGCCGTCACCCTCAGCGACTCGCCCTGTTGAAGGAGGGCCAGCGTCGCGGAGCCGGCCGGGAAGGCGGCCTGGACCGGGCCGCCACCGACCGCCGAGGCCCGCCACAACACCTGATTGGCCGGGTCCGACAGGTCGCCGAAGTGAAACATGTAGTCGGTCTCCCCGCCGATGGGCCCGGCCACGTCGAGCTGGATCTCCAGGGCCGGCGCCATGACGAACCGAGGATGGTCGAACGAGAAGCCGAGCGAATCCAGGTTCGCGTCGAACTCCGCCGCCTGCTCGGGCGTGATGTCAGCCCGTTCGCGGATCAGAGGCGAGACCGCCACGGCCACCTGGATGTTACCCCGCCGCGCTCGCACCATCGTTCGCGCGCCCCCCAGCGTCCCGCCATCGAGGATGCGAGCCGGACCCGGAGCCGTCCAGGGACGCAGCTCCTCCATGTCCCAGATGTCCGCCGGCGCGTCGACGAAGCGGAACGGTCCCGCGGCGGTGTCCGCGGCTGCCCTGCACAGCTCGCTCGTCACCGAATCGCACACCTCGAGGACGGCACTCCGCACGAACATGGCACCGGCGCAGGGACGAACCGCCTCCTGTAGGTCCCCGGCCCCTTCAATGCGGGCCTGACCCTCGGCAGCGAGCGCTTCCATCTCGTCACGGAGCCGTCCTCGCATCCGCTCACTGGCCTCGCTTCGCCGCGCCAGGAGGGTGGAGTCCGGCGCGATGGCCCACTGCTCCCCGGCGCGCGCGTCTTCGGCGAACCACTCCCGGACGGCGACCTCGATCGCGTCGGTCGTGTCGAACGGGGCCACGGCCGCCAGATCCTCCAGCGAGATGGCCCGGCCGAGGGCCTGGATGCGCATGGCACGCAGCGTCAGGGGCTCGAGCTCCCGGTCCAGATCCTCCAGCGCGGCCAGGGCGGGTACGCACGCCCGCGACCGCGCCAGCTCCACTTCGACCATGGCGGGCGGGGGCCCGTCCTGAGCGGCAACCAGTGCGGGTGCGAGCAGGAGGGACGCGACGAACAGGCGAGTCTTCAAGTCGAGCTCCGTGGGGAACGCGTGATTCGTACGCATTATGATAGGCGGAACCCGGCCCCGAGGGTCCATGGCCACCCGGGACTCCACGAGCTGATCGCTCGCCCCGTCCCTCCCGACGTCCCTCCTGGCGCCCCTACTGCTCGGCGATGGCCCGCATGGGGCTGACCCGTAAAGCCCGGAGGGCCGGAAGGAGGGAGCCCAGCACGGCGGTGGCCAGGACGAGGCACACAGCCACCGCGAGGGTCACCGGATCGCCGGGGCGCACCCCCAGGAGGAGGGAAGCCATGGCCCTCCCCGCCAGCACCGCCACCACCACCCCCGGCACGATGCCCAGCGCCGTGAGGAGCATCCCTTCCCCCAGGACCATGCGCGCCACGGACCGTGGGTGGGCCCCCAGGGCCATGCGCACCCCGATCTCCCGGGTCCGCATGGAGACGGTGAAGGCCAGCAGGCCGTGGAGACCGATGCCCGCCAGGATGAGCGCCGTGGCGGTGAGGGCTCCCAGGGCACGGAGTTGGGTCCTCCGGGTCGCCGACTCCCCCACGACGACCGCGTCCATGGTGCGCACGTCGGAGACCGGTTGCTCCGGGTCCACCTCGCCGACGATGCGGCGCACCGCCGGGACCAGAGCCTCCGGGTCGCCGTCCGTACGGATGACCAGGTCCTTGGGCATGTACCCGATGAGCCCACCGTCGGGCACCTGGCCGTGGGGGAGCCAGACCTGGGGCTCGCTCTCGCGCTCCAGCCCACGCACCCGGATGTCCGCCGCCACCCCCACCACCGTGCGCTCGAAGAAGCCGAACTCGAAGGTACGGCCGATGGGATCCTGGCCGGGCCAGTACCGCTCCACGAAGGACTCGCTCACCACGGCCACGAAGGGCCGGTCGAAGGTGTCGCCGTCCTCGGGCCCGC
>DASWKP010000116.1:0-17949 GCA_036396575.1 Longimicrobiales bacterium
CGGTGGCCGCGGCCATCTCCCCGTCGAGGCGGGCCACGTCGAGGATCAGCCGACGACGCCGGTCCATCGGGAGCGGGTCGCCCGGAGCGGTCGGGGGGGCCGAATCGCGCCCCGAATCGAGCCCCGTACCGCCCCGTGGACCACCCCCCGGGGCGCGCCGCCTCATCGCCGCCCACGTGCCGACTCCCGCCAGCACGAGCGCCATGACCACGGCGAGGACCCCCGTGGGGGGAGGCGTGTACCCCGCCCCGGCCGCGAGCACGAGCGTGGCGTCCCTCAGTCCCGATCCCGTGTAGCGGCGATAGGGTGTGCCCGGGTCGATCTCCACCGATCCCACCGCCGCCAGGCCAGCGACCTCCAGATCGGGAGCCGGCTCCCGGATCAGAAGCTCCATCTGTCCGGTGAGCCCCGGAAGAGGGAGCGTGAAGTGCAGGTCATCGAGCACGTACCGCACCATGAACTGCCGGTCGCCGGGCGGGATCGGCGCGGTGACCCGGAAGGCCCCGTCCACCAGCCTCGCCTGCTCGGGTGGGAGATCCCCCGTGCCCAGCTCGAATGAGCGGGCGTCCACCGGCAGGGGATACTGCCAGACCGCCCCCTCGCCGCGGGGAACCAGGGTCCGGTCGTCCTCGTTGCGCACCCGCCACAGGTCCGTGACCTGCCAGCCGTCGGCGACGGCCTCGGCGACCAAGTACCGGATCACCACCTGGAGCGGCGCCCCCCCGGGAGGGGCCGACACCGTGTCATACACGTGGATGGCGTAGAGCGTGTCGAGCTGGACGGCCTGATGGATGGCGGCGCCGAAATAGAGGATGTCCCGGTACCGCACCGAGGCGAAGTAGATCTCGCCCCGTCCACCGGGATCCGGCACCGTGGGAAGGTCGAACGCAAAGCGTCCCTCGCCCCCGGCGCTGACGCTATCGACCTCCCCTGAGTCGCCCTGCCCCACCCGGTGGAGCGTGACCATCGCGCCCGGAAAGCCCTCGCCCGAGCGCACGACCTGCCCCTCCATGCGGGCGCGGGCCTCCTGCTGGACGGCGGCTCGCAGAGTCGGCGGGCACAGCGTCGGGAGGGCCATCCCCAGCGCCAGGATCCACCGGACAGCGGCGCGAGTCACCCCCGGTCGCCCCCCCGTTGGCGGGGGCCCGGCTCAGGGCGTGAAGCGGCCAAAGTCTTCCGGGTTGAGCCTCCGCAGGTACTCCTCCAGCTCCTCGGGCCTCATGATGCCGTCGGGGACGTCGGTGCTGTCCATGGCCGGCTCGTCTTGTGCGGCGCCTTCCTCGTCGCCGATCTCCACCGTCGCCCTCTCCAGAAGCACGTCATCGGCAAAGATCCGGGCCTCCAGCCGCAGCGCCACGGCGATCGAGTCCGAGGGGCGGGCGTCCACGCTGATGACCTCGCCATTGCGCCGGATGATGAGCTCGGCGTAGTAGGTGCTCTTCTCGACGTGGGTGATGACCACCCGGTTCAGGATCCCGCCCAGGCCCCCGAGAACGGACACGAGCAGGTCGTGGGTCAGGGGCCGAGCGAACTCCATCTCCGCGAGCTCCATGGCGATGGCGCTGGCCTCACCGGGCCCGATCCAGATGGGCAGGATTCGCTCCCCATCGAGTTCCTGGAGGATCACGACGGGGGTGTTGCTGGACCGATCCAGGCCCAGGCTCTGTACCCTTACCTCGACCAACACGGCGTCGGCACTCCGGCCTCGGGGGACGACTCGGCTGCGCGGCCCCGGCCCGCACAGGGCGGGCCTGGGACCGGCGCCGAAGTTCCATTACTCCGAAGTCGGTCGGGGGTTCTCCCGGTGCCCGGATCCCCTCTCCGGACGATGCCCCCCCTAAAGGTCCAGCGCGTCCTTCAGGTCACGGGTCCGGTCCAGGCGCTCCCACGGAAAGAGGCGCACCGGAACCCCACCGGGTCCCTCGGCGTCCTCCGCGACGCGCCCGAAGTGCCCGTACGCCGCCGTGGGCATGTAGATGGGGCTCCTGAGCCCGAGGGTCGCGATGATCTCCAGGGGCCGGAAGTCGAAGACCTTCTTGAGCGCCGCCTCGATCCGCTCGTCCGGAAGCACGCCGGTGCCGAACGTCTCGACATAGACTGAGACAGGCTCCACCACGCCGATGGCGTACGCGAGCTGGATCTCGCAGCGCCGGGCGGCGCCTGCCGCCACCAGGTTCTTGGCCGCCCACCGGGCCGCGTAGGCCCCCGAGCGATCCACCTTGGTGGGATCCTTGCCCGAGAACGCCCCCCCACCGTGACGTCCGGCACCCCCGTAGGTATCCACGATGATCTTCCGGCCGGTGAGGCCCGCATCCCCGTGGGGTCCGCCGATCTCGAAACGACCCGTGGGGTTGATGTGGAACGTGCAGTTCCCCGGATCGAACAGATCCTCCGGGAGCACGTGGGTGAGGACCCGCTGAACGATCTCCTGGGCGATCTGGGACTGGGTCACGTCCGGGTCGTGCTGGGCGGCGACCACCACCGTGGAGATTCGCACCGGGCGGTCCCCGTCGTATTCGACGGTGACCTGCGCTTTGCCGTCCGGACGCATCCAGTGGAAGTCGCCCCGATGGCGCAGCTCCGCCAGGCGCTTCGTGATGCGGTGAGCGAACAGGATCGGGGCCGGCATGAGCTCTTCGGTTTCATCCGAGGCGTAGCCGAACATCATGCCCTGGTCCCCCGCTCCCCCGGTATCCACACCCGCGGCGATATGGGGCGACTGTTGGTCGATGCTGGTGAGGACCGAGCACGTGTTGCCGTCGATGCCGTACGCTGAATTCGTGTACCCGACCCGCCGGAGCGTGCTCCGGACGATGGCCGGGATGTCCACGTAGCCCTTCGTCGTGATCTCTCCGGCTACCAGGACGAGCCCGGTGGTGACGAGGGTCTCACACGCCACCCGACCCACCGGGTCCTCCGCGAGGATGTGGTCGAGGACGGCGTCGGAAATCTGATCGGCGAGCTTGTCCGGGTGACCTTCCGTGACCGACTCGGAGGAAAACAGCCGCAGGGCCATGAGAGCCTTCTCGGGAGCTTTGAGACCTGGGAAAACGCCATCGAAGGTACCCGGAGGCCCGTTGACGGACAAGCCGGCCGGAGAGGGCCGGAGAGGGATCACTCCCCCCCTTCAACGCCCCAGCGGTCGGAGAAGACGGACAGGTCGACCGCGTCGCCGATCCCCTCCCGGAGGCATGCGACCACCGCCTCGGCACTCGACGCGGCCAGGGCTCGGCGGGCGGCGGCCCGTGCGTCCTCCATGCGAATGCTGCGCACGAACTTCTTCACCTCGGGCAGGACCGGCCACGCCACCGAAAGGGACGTGATATCCAGCCCCAGAAGGAGGAACGTACCGAGGGGCGCCGCCGCAAGCTCCCCGCACACGGACACCTCGATCCCGGCCGCCTTCGAGGCTCGGGCCACCTGATGGAGCTGGCGAAGCACCGACGTGTGAAACGGCTGGTAGAGCCTGGCCAGACGCACGTTGGTGCGGTCCACGGCGAGCGTGTACTGCACCAGGTCGTTCGTGCCGATCGAGAGGAAGTCGCAGTGGCGGGCCAGCTCGGTGGCGTCCAGCGCCGCCGCGGGCGTCTCCACCAGCACGCCGAGCTTGTAGCCGGCGTTGAACGGCACGCCATCGGCCCTCAGGCGCTCTTCTTCCTCGCCCAGAAGGGCGCGGACCTGCCGGATCTCCCTGACCTCGTTGACCATCGGGACCATGATACGCACGTCGCCGTGGGCGGTCGCCCTGAGGATGGCGCGCAGCTGAGTGCGAAAGAGATCCGGCTCGTCCAGGCAGACCCGGATGGCCCTCCACCCGAGGAAGGGGTTCTCCTCGGGAGGCATGTGAAGGAACATGGGGAACTTGTCGCCCCCCAGATCGAACGTCCGGATGAAAACTGCCGCCGTCGGGAAAGCGCGGGCGACCGCGGAGTACGCTTCGTACTGGTCCTCCTCGTTGGGCATGGAGCTGCGCCCCACGACGATGAACTCCGTGCGAAAGAGCCCCACCCCCTCCGCGCCGTGCTCCCGGGCCGCCTCCGCCTCCGACGGGAGATCGAGATTCGCACGGAGAGCCACGGGCTGCCCGTCGGCGGTTACCGCGTCCAGGCCCGCGATCACCTGGAGATCTTCCTCCCAGGCCCTGATCTGGGACTTTCGCCCCTGGTAGGCCTGAATGTCCCGGGAACCGGGCTCGATCACGACGCGGCCCGTGCGCCCGTCCACGATCACGCCCTGTCCGTCCCGGACGCGACCCGACACGTCCCCCAGGCCGACGACGACGGGGATCTTCAGCGAGCGTGCCAACATCACCCAGTGGGACGTGCGTGTACCCTGGTCCGTCGCGAGCGCCAGGACGTGCTCCGGGTCCATCTGCATGATCAGGCTGGGCGTGAGGTTTCGGGCCACCACGACGACCGGCTCACCGACCCGGGCCACATCGGCGGGATCGGCCAACCCTAGAAGGCGATGGAGGAGCCGGATCTGGAGGTCCTCCAGGTCCGAGAGCTTGTCCAGCACCATGGGATGAGCCGTGCGCCTCCACATGGCCTGGAGCTCCATCATGCGCCACTCGAACGCCCGGGCCGCCGTCAGACGGTTCTGCTCGATGTAGCGCACCGTACCGTCGACCACCTCAGGATCGTCCAGCATGACCGACTGGGGATCGAAGATGCGCGCTTCCAGCGTGCCCAGGCGGGCCTCGGTGCCATCCCTGAGCTCCTGGATCCTGCCCCGAGTCCACTCCCGGGCCTCATGGAAACGCAGGACCTCGTCGGCCACCCGCTCCGGATCCACCATGCGGTGGGGGACCGAAGGGATGCCCCATTTGAGGCGGTGGACCTTGCCCCAGGCGATGCCCTCCGCCCCCGGCTGGCCGTTGAGTACGGTCAACTCAGGCCTCCTCGAAGCCCCGTTCGACGAAGCCCACGAGAGCGGCCAGAGCGTCGGTGGCGTCCTCTCCCGAGGTCCGGATCACGAGATGACTCCCCTCTTCCGCCGCCAGCATGAGCACGCCCATGATGCTCTTGCCGTTGACCTCCAGGCCGTCCTTGCTGACCAGGACCTCGGCGCTGAAGCGACCTGCGAGCTTCACGAACTCGGCAGCCGGGCGCGCGTGCATCCCGGCCCGGTTCACGATCCGGACACGGCGTTCCGGGCAGGACTCCGCACTCACGGCATCATCCGGGAAAGAGTGATGAACCCCACCGCCGCGACCACCGAAAAAGCCGCCGGACGCCAGGCTCGCTGCCCCCCGGCGAGCCCCGCCACGAACGCGCCGACGGCCAGCGGACCCCACAGCCAGAGTGGCGCACCGAACCCCCGCTCGCCGGACACCAGAACGCCCGCGAGGGCACCAAGCAGGACGGCCCCCCAACGAGCGATGCGGTCCGCCGCCGGCCCCAGGTGGGCGGCTCGGAGGCGGAGGCCTACGTCCTTGCCGGCCGCGAGGCCAGCGCGGAACCCCCAGAACCTGAGGCCGACGTGCCCGATGTTGTAGAGGACCAGAAAGAGCAGCACGGACACCCAGGGGGCCGCGCCCAGAAAGGCGAAAACCAACGCCAACAGGAGCGTGACCGGAAGCCACGCCGCCCACACGAGCGCGTCCCCAAGCGCCCCGAGAGGGCCACGGATGGCCGCCTTGAAGCGCCGGATGACCTCGGGGTCCTCGCCATCCGCCTCCAGGCGCGCCGTGGCGCCCAGCGCCACCGCCGAAAGGTAGGGGTGGGCGTTGAAGAGCTCTGCGTGGCGACACAGTCCGCGTTCCAGCTCCCGGTCATCTCCACGCGCGATGGCCTTCAACACCGGCAGCAGGGCAAAGGCGAATCCGTTCCCGACCAGGGTGTGGTAATTCCACGATCCCTGGATCGAGAACGAGCGCAGGAACGTGGCCACGAGGGCCCCGCGAGGCACGCGCGTGGGCGGGGTCACAGCAGCCACCCCAGCAGGAGCCCCGCGCCCGCGCCCGCTCCCAGAAGCCCCAGGCGCCGGCGCAGACCGCCGAAGCTCCGGACCAGGATGCCGAGTGAGACGACCCCTCCCAGGAGGAGCAAGGAACGCGTGTCGGGCAGGTGCAGGGGCCAGGCGGGAGCGAGCCGCGCCACCGCGAAGCGGCCCGCCACGACGCCCACCAGCGTGATGCCGGCGCCGCGGGCGAAATCGAGGACGATGCCCGCAAGATGAGCCCGCACGATGGCGCCTGGCGCCAGGGAGCCCTCGGGGGCACGCGGGACGGGCACGACGCGGGCGTTGAGCATGCGCATGGCCGTCACCGAGACACCGCCCACCTGCCCGAAGACGAGGCCCGTGGCCAGGCCCAGTGCGAGGGCCCCCGCCGTGCCCGGATCCGCGGCGCTGGCCACGGCGATCACGGTGGCCGTGGACCCCTCCGGGAAGCGGGCCCCACCCACGGGAAACTCCACGAGGAGGTAGATCTCCAGGATCGTGCCTATGAGGAAGCCGAGCTCAGGGGCACCCAGCATCCACCCCGTGAGGGTCCCCGCCACCAGGGGGCGGGACACCATGAACTGGCCCACGGCGGTCCCGTCCATGGCCAGCAGGCCGCCCACGAGGGCGAGGACCGCGAGCTCACCCATTGGAGTCCGCGCCGATGAGGTCATCGAGCGTGACCTGGGCCGAATCGGGGAGGTCACGCGCCGTGACGGTCGCTCCGCCCCCGGCCAACTCACGGATGCCCTCGCGATCGTCCTCGCTCAGGAACAGGTAGGAACGGACCCGGGTCCTGCCCTCTCCGAAGTGCATTCCGCCCAGGTTGACGGCGCGCCCGGCCAGAGCGCCCTGGCGGGCGAGACGCACCATCGACCCCACGTCGCGGGTGAGGAGGATGGTCCGCTCGCTGTCGTCCTCCATCGACTGCAGGAGGGCGCGGGCCTCCAGCACGGTGAGGAACACCACGGTCGCACCGTCGGAGACGGCGAGCCGGTACAGGTCCTGCTCCCAGCCGCTACCGGCCAGGTCGTCGTCGACGATCACGTAGCGCGTGGGATGGAGCTGGCTGCCCCAGCCGATGACCACCTGCCCGTGGATGAGCCGCTCGTCGACGCGACGCAGAACGATGGTCACCGAGGCTCCGCCGTGGGCCCGGCGACCGCGATCACGCCCTGGCGGCCCTTGGCCAGCAGGCGCGCGACCAACTCGTCCAGCGGGAGATCCCGGTGAAAGACGAAGTCCAGGAGCATCGGCAGGTTGACCCCGCACAGAACCGCTCGCTCCGGATGTTCGCGGCTGCTCAGTCGAGCCGCGAGAGTGCAGCTTCCGGCCTGGAGATCGGTGAAGACGATCACGGGTGCCCCTCCGGCGATGGCCTCGATCTCGGCCACCAGCGCGTCGGGAGACTTTCCGACGTTGGAAACGGGCACGAGGACATCCTCCGTGCCGCCGGCGATCTGACGCACGGCGTCCACCATGCCCAGCGCCATGTCGCCGTGGGCGGTGACGATGCCCCTCACCGGGACGGCGTCACTCATAATCCTGCTCGAGGTAGTCCTCGGTCGGCCGCATGGACTCACGGAGGTTCTGGTCGAACGCGGCGGCGGAATCGACGCCCGTGTACTTCAGGAGGTGATTCATGGCGACGACCTCCGACACCACGGTGATGTTCTTGCCCGGATTCAACGGGATGGTGATCCGGGGGAGCGTGACCCCGAGGATCTCCTGGGTGTCCTCGTCGAGTCCCGTGCGCGTGTAGTCCCGGCTCACGTCCCACCGTTCCAGGTTGACCACGACCTCGATGCGCTTCTGCTGCCGGGTGGCCCGGATCCCGAACAGAGCCCCCACGTCGATGATCCCGATGCCCCGGATCTCCATGTGGTGGCGCTGGAGCTCGTGGCCCTTGCCAATGAGCACGTCGTTCCCCCGACGGGACGCGAACACCAGATCGTCCGCCACCAGGCGATGACCCCGCTCCACCAGGTCCAGGACGCATTCGCTCTTCCCCACCCCGCTCTTGCCCACGAAGAGGAGACCCACCCCGTAGACGTCCGCCAGCGAGCCGTGGAGGGTGGTCGTGGGCGCCAGGGCGGTCTCGAGGAACGGCTTGACCCTTCGGTAGAACTCCTTGGTCGTCAACCGGGAAGACAGGACCGGGATACCGGCCTCCCGCGCGAGCTCCAGGAACAGGGTGGGAACGGTCTGACCCTTCGTGACGAAGATGGCCGGAATGGCCAGGTGGAAGAGGTCTCGAAGCCGTCGCCGGACCTCGTCCTCCACAAGCCCGGCCAGATATCTCATCTCCGTCTCGCCGAAGACCTGCATGCGGCCTTCGGCGAAGCGCCCCGTCCACCCCGCCAGAGCCAGCCCCGGGCTGGAGATGTCCCCGTCGGCTACGGGACGATCCAGGTCCACGTCCGGAGTCAGGTTGTCGAGCTGAAGGGCGTCGCCCTTCATCTCCAACAGCTCGCGGACGACCAGCCTCCGGCGGCTGACGTCGGGATTGGCATCAGGAGAGGGCACGCCCCTTCCTCCTCGGCGCGGTGCGGCCCTCACTCGGCGGCGGCTTGCTCCGGCTCGCTGATCCTCGGGGCCTGGTGATCCGTGGCCTGCGAACGCCGCCGCCGCAGAATACGGGCGAGGCGGCCGGCCATGCGGTCGATGGCGGCGCGAAATTCTCTACCTTCACCGGTCGCAATCACCGGCTCGTCGCGGTCGACGGACAGGATGCCTTCGACCTTTTTGATGTGCTTTTCCACCTCGAAGACGATGTCTGCCGAGGAAACCCGCGGGTCGTATTTGCTGAGCTTTTGCATCTGTTCCTCGACCCGCACCCGGGCCGAGTCGGGCACCTCGCAGTGGCGCGCGGCAATCTGGACTCTCATGCGTCCTCCGGTAAACGGACATCGCTACGTGCATCAAAAAGCTAAGCGTGGCCAGGGCTCCGGGCCACCTCCCCCAGGATGTCGAGCATCCGCTCCGCCGTAGCGTCCCAGGAGAAGCGCGCAGCGAAATCGCGCGCCAGTTCGCCCATGACCTCCCGCTCCGGGCCGTCCTCCAGGAGTTGCCGCAGCCGATCCGCCAGGATCTCCACGTCGCCATGCGGCACGAGGTATCCCGTCCGTCCGTGGACGACGGACTCTCTCAGACCGGGTGAGTCGCTGGCCACCGTCGGGGTCCCGCACGCCGCGGCCTCCAGGTTGGAGATACCCCAACCCTCCTTGGGCGATGTCAGGACATGGACCCAGGACCTCCGCAACAGCTCCCGCTTGCGCTCCTCCGACACGAAGCCGAGGAACTCCACGGCATCGGCCACGCCGAGGCGCCCCGCCAGGTTGGTCATCGCCTCCAGATGGTCCCCGCGGCCCGCGACCAGGAGTCGCGCCTCGCAGCCCCCCTCACGGATCCTCGCCAGGGCCCGGAGGACCAGGTCCACACGCTTGTAGCGCTTGACCCGACCCATGAAGAGCACTGTCGGCACGGCAAAGGGAGCCACCTCCGGATCGGGGGCGTAGAACTCCAGGTCGATGCCGTTGGGGATGACCGTGACGTCCTCGGCGGCGAGCCCCCGACCGATCAGGTCCTCCCGAGTGCTCTCGCTGATGGCCACCGTGCGCAGGCCACGAAAGACCCGGGGAATCGGCCGTTCCAGGATCCAGGTGGCCGATGCCAGGAGCGGGTTGGCCTCCTGGAAGGCCGTGAGCCCGAAGAGATGATGGACCAGGAGCAGAACCGGCGCGTGGGACCAGCGCGGCGTGAAGAGGGGCACCTTGTTGAGGTCCTCCACCACGACATCGAAGGGTCCGGCGGCGGCCAGGCGGCGAAAGGCCTGGTGGGCGTACAGGGAAAACGTGTAGCGCCGGCCGACTCTGTGGATGTCGATGCCGTCCAGGGTGGCCCGGGGCGGGCAGCCCTTCCATCCCGAGCACAGGAGCGTCACGGAATGCCCCTGGCGGGCGATGCGCCCGAACGTCTCGTGGAGATGGGCCTCGGCGCCCCCGGCCTGGGGGTTGTCCCGGTCCAGCCAGTTGACCACGAGGATCCGGAGGCCGCCCCTCCGGGTCCCCTCAGCTTCCCGGCCGCTCACGCCGATACAGGCCGTCCAGGACCCCGTTGACGAATCCGGGCGACTCCAGGCCCCCGTAGGCCTCCGCCAGGCGCACCGCCTCCTGGATCGACACCTTGGGCGGCACGTCGTCCAGGTGGAGGATCTCCGTGGCGGCCAGGCGCAGGATGCCACGATCGATGACGGCGAGCCGATCGAGGCGCCAGTTGTCCAACTGGGTCCGCAGAGCGTCGTCCACGCCCTCCAGGTGGTCCTGGAGCGTGGAGAGCAGCCGCTCGATGTACGGCAGGCGGCACGGGGCGATCCTGCGGGTGGCACCCACCTCCGCCAGGGCATCCAGCAGCGTCCCCGGCGTGCCCGAGGCCTCCCACCAGTAGAGGATCTGGAGGGCCCATGCCCGAGCCCGGTGACGCTCGACCGGATGGGCGCCCGGGTCCGGAGCCTGAGCTCGGGCGCCCCCCCCGGCCGACGGCTTCAGCGAGGCGCTCACGAATCCGGCGACTCGATGCGCTTCAGGACATGCAACAGCTCGAGGGCGGCGAGGGCCGCCTCCGCGCCCTTGTTCCCCCGGCCTCGGTCGGCCCTCCGCCGGGCCTGGACCTCGGTCTCCGTGGTGAGCACACCGAAGGAGACCGCGACCCCCGTCTCGCGCGCCACGGCACCGAGCCCTCGGGCGGTCTCCGCGGCGAGGTACTCGAAGTGGGGCGTCTCTCCGCGGATCACGCACCCCAATGCGATGACCGCATCGAAACGCCCGGCCCGGGCCGCCGCAGCGGCCGCCTGGGGCAGTTCCCAGGCGCCGGGCACCCGGAAGAGCTCCAGATCGTCCGCGCCGGCGCCGTGTTGCAGAAGACACTCGCGGGCGCCGAGCAGGAGCTCCTCCGTGATGCCCCCGTTGAAGCGGGACACCACCAGGGCGAATCGCTTACCCCCGGCCTCGAGCGTCCCCCGCAGGTCGGCGACGTAGCTCCCCTTCTCGCTCACTCGGCGCCTCCCTGGTGGCGAACCGGGGGGCGAACCGGGGGCGCGCTCCGCGTGGTCTGGCTCACAGGATGTGACCCAGCTTGGTCTTCTTCGTCGCCAGGTACTTCCGATTGAACTTCCCGGGCGCGACCTGGAGGGGCTCACGGCCGGTGATCTCAAGGTCGTAGCCATCGAGCCCTACGATCTTGCGCGGGTTGTTGGTCAGGAGGCGGATGGAGTGCAGGCCCAGGTCCAGGAGGATCTGGGCTCCGATTCCGTAGTCCCGCAGGTCCGGCTTGAAGCCGAGACTCTCGTTGGCCTGGACGGTGTCCTGCCCTCCGTCCTGGAGAGAGTAGGCGCGGATCTTGTTGCCCAGGCCGATACCCCTCCCTTCCTGCCGCAGATAGACGATGGCTCCCAGGCCCTCGTCCTGGATCCGCTTCATGGCCTCGCGGAGTTGCTCACCACAGTCGCAGCGTTGGGACCCGAAGACATCTCCCGTGAGGCATTCGGAGTGCATCCGCACCAGCACGTCCGCGCAGCCGGCGATGGAGCCCAGCGTGAGCGCCAGGTGTTCCCGACCGTCCACGACGCTCTCGTAGCCGATGACCTCGAACTCACCATGCGGGGTGGGGATGCTGGTCTCGGCGATGCGCTTGACCAGGCGCTCCTTCTGCAGGCGGTAGGCCACGAGCTGCGCCACCGTGATGAACCTGAGGCCGTGCTCCTTGGCGAACACCTCCAGCTCGGGCCGCCTGGCCATGGTGCCGTCGTCACGGAGGATCTCGCAGATGACGCCGGCGGGCTTGAAGCCCGCCAGACGCGCCAGGTCGACGGCGGCCTCGGTCTGTCCCACCCGCCGGAGTACGCCGCCGAGCTTGGCCCGCAGCGGGAAGATATGGCCCGGACGCCTCAGGTCCCGGGGTTCCGTGGCGTCGTCCACCAGGAGCTCGATGGTCCTCGCCCGGTCCTGGGCGCTGATGCCCGTCGTCACGCCGAAGCGCCTATGGCCGTCCACGGACACGGTGAACGCCGTCCCCTGGGGATCCGTGTTCACGTCGGCCATCTGAGGCAGCTCGAGGGCGCTCGCGCGGTCCGGCGTGAGCGCGCAGCAGATCAGACCGCGACCGAACTTCGACATGAAGTTGATGATCTCGGGCGTCACCGCCTCGGCGGCGCAGACCAGGTCTCCCTCGTTCTCCCGGTCCTCATCGTCCGCCACGATGACGATCTTGCCCTGACGGAAGTCCTCCAGGGCGTCGTCCACGCGGTCGAAAGGCATCGTCGGTCGCTCCTGCGGGTCGCCTATTCAGGCGAAGAAGGCCCGAATCGGGCCGCGAGGATCTTACCCACGTACTTCCCGATCAGGTCCCCCTCCAGATTGACCGGATCGCCGGGCGTGAGGCCGCGCAGATTGGTCACTTCCCAGGTGTACGGGATGATGGCCACCTGGCACAGGCCCGGCCCCGGCATGGCGTTGACCGTAAGGCTGATCCCGTTTATGGCGATCGAGCCATGGAGAATGGTCACCTCCTCAACGATGGGAGGGACGCGGAAGTCGAGGAGCCGGTACTCGCCGGCCTCCCGGGAGCCCTGGAAATGGCCCAGGCCGTCCACGTGGCCCTGGACCATGTGTCCGTCGAGGCGAGCCCCGAGTCGCATGGCCCTCTCCAGGTTCACGCGCGTGCCCACCTCGTAACCGCCCGCCACCGTCCTGGACAGGGTGGTCCCGATGACCTCGACGGTGAAGGCGTCCTCGGTCACTTCGACTGCGGTGAGGCAGGCGCCGTCCACCGCCACCGAATGGCCGGGCGCCAGGTCGTCCATGACCTCCGGGGCCCGGATGGTCAGCACCCGGGCGCCTTCGCCTTCGCGGACGGCGGAAACCGTTCCTGTGGTTTCCACGATTCCGGTGAACATCTCGTTACCTCCCCTATTGGTGTGCGGAGCCCGATGCGTTCGACGACCCGCCGGCGGCGGGATCGGTGGGGTCATAGGTGAGGAGGACATCGCTCCCCAGGCTCACGGGCGGATGCGCCGGGGTCCATGCGACCCCGAGCGACCCCCGCCGCCCCGGGAACGCCGGCACGCCCCCCTCCCCCAGGATGCGGGGAGCCACCAGCAGGTACAGACGCCCCACCAGGCCCGCTTCCACGAGGGAGGCGGCAAGCCGGCCCCCGCCCTCGCACAGGACCGAGCGGAAGCCCATGTCCCAGCAGACCCGGAGCACGGCGCGTAGATCGAGTCCCGGCCCCGACCGCGCCCTGGGCACGGGATGGACCCTGGCGCCCGCCCGCTCGAGCGCTTCGAGAACCCCCTCCGGCGCGTCCTCGCGGGTGAAGACCACCAGCGGGGCACGCTCCACGTCTCCGAAGAGCGCCGCGTCAGTGGACAGCGCGGGCTTCGAGTCGAGGACGAGGCGAGCCGGCGCGTGCCTCATGGGGACCGGCTCCCGGACCGTCAGAAGGGGGTCGTCGGCACTCACGGTTCCGGACCCCACCAGGACGGCGTCGAAACCGGCCCGGAGACGATGCGCCTCCCGCCGGGCCTCGACCCCGGTGAGCCGCGTGCGGAGCCCCGGACCCTCGGCGATCATCCCGTCGAGGCTCACGGCGAGCTTGAGAGCAACGAACGCGGTGCCGGTCTCCGCCACGTGGAAGAACGCCGGGTTCTCCCTCCGGGCTCGCTCGATCGAGAAGGCGGGGCCCACGACCTCCAGCCCGGACCCGGCCAGTTCGGCGGCACCCCCTCCCGACTCCACCCCCGGATCCGGGGCGCCGAACACCACCCGCGCCACCCCCGCGCGCAGGAGCGCACCGGTGCATGCCGGCGTCTTGCCCTCGTGCCGGCAGGGCTCCAGGCTCACGTAGGCCGTGCACCCTTCGGCGGCCAGGCCGGCCCGCTCCAGGGTGACGACCTCTGCGTGGGGGCCGCCGAACTCCTCGTGCCAGCCCTCCGCCACCACCGCGCCGTCCCTCGCCAACACGCACCCCACCATGGGGTTGGGATGCACCCGCCCCCAACCGTTCCGGCCCAGTTCGGTGGCGCGTTCCAGGAACGCCCGGTCTACCTCATCCAGCGCGACGGGCGGCTCGCTCACAGCGTCAGGCGCGCGCCGAGGCGAACGAAGACGGAGCCCGCGGCCGGGTCATATCCGCCGGACGCGCGGCCCGGCACGGCTTCGAAACCCCGGGCGTACCCTCCCTCCGCCGAAAGCTGGAGGACGAGGAACGTGTAGCTGGCGCTGCCGAAGAAGAGGGTCCGCTCCGTGCCGAAGGCCGAGTTCCGCGCCTCGGCGACGCCGGGCGGGCCACCAGCCAGCGGGCCACCGATCAGGTCGCTGCCCTCGTACGACACGCGCACGCGCGCATCGCTCCGATACCGGTCCCAACCGATACCCGCCACGAAGGAGATGGCCAGGAGGTCCTTTCCCAATGCGGCCCGGAGGGACGTCACGGTGACATCGAAGTCGGCGGAACGTGGATCCGGGATGTCCGCGTTTCCGACCTCGACCTCCCCCACCCAGCGCCGGGCCACCGAGAGCGTGACTCCGGGAAGCGTGAACGACTCCCGCAGGATGCCAAGGCGGGCTCCCAGCCCGAAGCCCGCCGTGGACCCCTGGAACCCCCGGTCGTCGGGAAGGGCCACGCCGAAGGCGGTGGCGAACACGTCCAGAGCCAGGATGCCGCCCACCGTGGGCGCCGCGGAGAAGCCGTCGAAGACGCCGGCGGCCAGGGAGGCCTGGTAGTTCCGGATCCAGGAGGAGCCGGAGCGGGCGGGCGCCTCGCCCGAGGGTTGGATCAGGTCAGCCCGGGTCAGGCCGACCCTCGCCCCCAGAGCGAACCGCGGGCTGGACCCCAGGCGACGGCCCAGCGTGCTGGCGTGGCCCGGCAGATCCGAACCCCCCGAGACCGCCAGGCCCACCGCGCCGTGGGCCGCCTGGAGGGCCAGGGCCGCCTCCAGACACGGCCCGGCGAGGGTCGTGGACGCCGCCGAGCAAGCGCCGGCCAGGCGTTCCACGTCACTCTGGGCCCGTGCGGATCGTGGCACCAGGCATACGGCGATCGCGAGGGCTGACGCCACCACCCGGGATCTGCCCCGTCCGGAGCACCGGAGCACCGGTCGTAGGGCCGCTCCGCTCATGGTTCGTACCGCACTCCCGGCTCGTCGGTGACTTCCCCGAGAACCCACGCGTCCTCACCCGCGTCCCGGAGCGTCGACAGGACGTGGGCCGCCTGGTCCGCCGCGGCGATCGCGATCATCCCCACACCCATGTTGAAGACGCGGTCCATTTCGGTCAGGTCGATGCCGCCTCCCTCCTGGAGTACCCGAAACAGGGCCGGCACCTCCCAGGTGGACCTGCGGACCACGGCCCCGAGGCCGTCATCCAGCACCCTGGGCAGGTTGCCCGGGATACCGCCGCCGGTGATGTGCGCCAGGGCGTGGAGCCGGCCCTGGCTCACGAGGGGCAGGAGGCTGTCCAGGTAGCTCCGATGCACCCTGAGCAGGGCGTGGCCCACGCTCTCCCCCACCCCCGGCAGCTCGTCGTCCACGGTCAGGCCCATGCGCCCGAAGACGACCTCCCTGGCCAGTGAGTAGCCGTTGGTGTGCAGGCCGGACGAGGCCAGAGCCAGCAGGACGTCCCCCGGCTCCACGAGGCTCCCGTCCAGGATCTGGCCCCGGGGTACGACGCCAACCACGAAGCCCGCCAGATCGTACTCACCGGGAGCGTAGAAGCCGGGCATCTGGGCCGTCTCGCCCCCCAGCAGGGAGCAGCGGTTGGCGCGGCACCCCCGGGCGATGCCGGACACGACCTCCGCCACGACGCTCTCTTCCATCTCGCCGCAGGCGAGGTAGTCCAGGAAGAAGAGGGGACGGGCGCCCTGGACGAGGATGTCGTTGACGCAATGATTGACCAGGTCTTCGCCCACGCTGTCGTGGACGCCCGACAGGAAGGCCACCTTGAGCTTCGTACCGGCTCCGTCGGCGCTGGCCACCAGGACCGGGGCTTCCACGTCGTCCGGGACGGCGTAGAGCCCGCCGAACGCCCCGACCTCGGACAGCGTGTTGCGGTCCCTGGTGGAAGCGACCAGCTCCGCGAGCCGCGCCTTGGCCCGGTTGGCCGCGTCCAGGTCGACTCCGGCGTCCCGGTAGCTCAGCCCCGCACGCCCCGCTCCAGCGCGGTCGTCACTCACCGTACACGGCCTCCAGGTCGTGCTCGAAGGCGGTCATCTCCTTGAATTCCTCCACGCG
This sequence comes from Longimicrobiales bacterium, assembly GCA_036396575.1. Lineage (GTDB taxonomy): Bacteria > Gemmatimonadota > Gemmatimonadetes > Longimicrobiales > Gaopeijiaceae > DASWKP01. The sequence goes on from DASWKP010000116.1 coordinate 16,229, forward strand.
CTGGATGATCTCTGCCACCGTGAGGTCGACGAAACGGTCCAGTCCGAACCTCTCCACCGCGAAGGAACCCGTGGCCGACCCGTAGATCATGGCCCGGCGCAGGTCCCCGGAATCCAGGCCCCGGGCCCCCGCAAGATAGCCCATGAAGCCACCGGCGAAGGCGTCGCCGGCGCCCGTGGGGTCCACCACGTCGGCGAGGGGGTAGCCCGGCGCGAAGAAGACGGAGTCGGGTCCGAACAGGACAGCCCCGTGCTCCCCCTTCTTCACCACCACGTGCGTGGGCCCGTGCGCGCGGATCCAGGCCGCCGCCTCGACCAGGTTGGCGGTGCCCGCCAGGTGACGGGCTTCCGAGTCGTTGATGACCAGGACGTCCACGCGCTTCAGAAGCGCGAGGAGGGGCTCCCGGCTCCCGTCGATCCAGTAGTTCATGGTGTCGCACGCCACCAGATCGGGGCGGTCGACCTGCTCCAGCACCTCGAGCTGGAGAACGGGGTCGATGTTGCCCAGGAAGACCAGCCGAGCATCCCGAAAGCCGTCGGGAATCCGCGGCTTGAAGTCCGCGAAGACCCCCAGGCGCGTCTCGAGGGTCTCCCGGTCGTTCAGATCCGGGCTATAGCGTCCCGCCCAGAAGAAGCTCTCCCCTTCGACCCGCTCGACACCGGACAGGTCGGCGCCCCGGGCCTCCAGGAAGGCGAGCTGGTCCAGGGGATAGTCGTGGCCCACCACCCCCACCACCCGCACGGGACCCAACAGGGTGGCCGCCGCCGCGAAGTAGTTGGCCGAACCCCCCAGGATCCGCTCGGCTCGTCCGTGCGGCGTCTCCACCGTATCCAGCGCGACGCTTCCCACGACCAATAGAGACATGCCTGGACTCTCCTACTCCTCGGGGCTTTCGGGGCTCTCGGGGCTCGCGGTACGGTCCATCCGTTCGGGAGCGCTGATCCCCAGGATGCCGAGTCCGTTCCTCAAAACGAGCTGCACCGCGCGCACGAGCACGAGGCGCGCGGCCCGCAGGCTCTCGTCGTCCACGAGGACGGCCAACTGGGGGTTCCGGCTCGGGTTGCCCGCGTGGTACCACGAGTTGACCAGACCCGCGGTCTGCTCCAGCCAGTCGCACAGCAGGTGTGGGGCCCGGGCCTCCGCGGCCCTGGACACCAGCTCGGGAAAAGCCGCAAGCTGCGTGATGAGCTGACGTTCCGCGTCGCTGTCCAGGAGGTCCAGGTCCACGCCGTCGACCGTGATGTCCTCCCCCCTGACGCCGGCCTTGGCATAGATGGAGTTCATGCGGGCGTGCGCGTACTTGACCTTGTAGACAGGGTTCTTGTCGGACCGGTCCTGGGCCACGTCGAGGTCGAAGACCAGGTGCGCCTCGGGCTTTCGCATCTGGAAGAAGTATCTCGTGACGTCGACGCCCACTTCCTGGAAGAGCTCCCGCAAGGTGGTGTACGAGCCCGCCCGCTTGCTGAGGCGCACCTCCTCGTCCCCCCGCACCACCGTCACCATCTGGTGGAGCACATACTCGGGATAGCCCTCGGGGAACCCCAGGGCGCGGAGACCGGCGCGCACCCGTGGCACCGTGCCGTGATGGTCGGCGCCCTGCACGTTGATGACGTGCTCGAAGCCCCGCTCCCACTTGCTCACGTGGTAGGCGATGTCGGGCAGGAAGTAGGTGGGGCTGCCGTCGCTCTTGATCATGACCCGGTCCTTCTGGTCGCCGAACT
>DASWKP010000117.1:0-2416 GCA_036396575.1 Longimicrobiales bacterium
GCCGGCGTCGTTGTAGTAGAACTCCCGGTGGACGCTCCAGCCGGTCCACTCGAGGAGGGAGGCGATGGCCGCCCCCAGGGCGGCCTGGCGGCCGTGCCCCAGGTGCAGCGGACCCGTGGGGTTGGCGGACACCCACTCCACCATGATGCGGCGGCCCTTTCCCGCGTCGCTCCGTCCGAACGCGTCCGCGGCCTCCAGGATGCCGGCCAACTCCCCTGCCACCGAGCCGGCGGACAGGCGGAAGTTCAGGAAGCCCGGGCCCGCCACCTCGACGGACGTCACGTCCGCCGCCGCAAGGTCCAGGCGCCCCGCGATGTCGCTGGCGATGTCGCGGGGCGGACGGCGCAGGGTGGAGGCCAGGGTCATGGGGAGGTTCGTGGACCAGTCCCCGTGCTCCGGGTCTTTCGGCCGCTCGAGCCTGGGAACGCACCCAGGGACCCCCAATTCGGCCGCCGCCCGCACGAGGGCGGCGCGAATGGACTCCTCAGGCACGAAGCTACCCTTCCTTTCCGCCGGAGCCGGCCTTGGACCCCTTTCCGCTGGACTCACTGGAGCCACCGGACCCCTTGCTGTCCTTGGAGCCTTTGGTGTCCTTCGTGTCCTTCATGTCCTTGGAGCGCTTGGTGTCCTTGGGGTCCGGGGAGGAACCGGCCGCGGCGTCCTTCGAGCCGCCGGAGGCGTCGGCCTTCGTCTCTCCCCCGCCGCCGCCGGATTCGGCCATCGCCTTCTCCTTGAACTCCTTGCTCCGGGAGTCGGTGATGTAGAACCCCTCCCCCTTGAAGATGAACCCGGCGCCACCGGAGATCCGACGCTCGGCCCTGGCTCCGCACTCGGGGCAGGTGGTGACCGGCTCGTCCGACATCCTCTGGAAGACCTCGAACTGGTGACCTTCGGCGCAGCGGTAGTCGTACGTAGGCATGGAGGCACTCTGCTGACGGTGACGTAGCCTGCAAAGCTAACCGCGCTCGGGTGCGGCTTCCACCGGGCGGCGGGGCTCAGGACACTACGCTCCGTCGTACGTACCCCACTCCCCTCGGAGGGCATCGCTCACCTCGCCCAGGGTAGCGCCGGCCTTGACCGCGGTCACCATCTCCGGGACCAGGTTGTCGTCGCCCCGCGCGGTGACCCGGATCCGCTCCAGCGCCTCGTCCACGGCCCGGCCGTCCCGGCTGGCCTTCCATGCGCCGAGGCCTTCCCGTTGGCGCGCCTCCAGGGCTGAATAGTCGGGCTGCTCGACGCGAACGTCGTCGTCTTCCTCCTGGAAGCGGTTGACCCCCACGACGACCCGGGCGCCAGACTCCACCTCCATCTGGAAGCGGTACGCGGCGCGGTGGATCTCCTCCCGCATGTAGTCCAGGGCCCGCGCGGCGCCGCCCAGCTCGTCGATGCGCTCCAGGTAGACGCGGGCCCGGGCCTCGACCTCGTCGGTCAGAGCCTCGACGTACCAACTCCCCGCAAGGGGGTCCGGGGTACGCGCCACCCCGGACTCGTAGGCGAGAATCTGCTGCGTGCGCAGAGCGATGCGCGCCGACGCCTCCGTGGGCAGGGCCAGCGCCTCATCGTACCCGTTGGTGTGCAGGGACTGTGTGCCCCCCAGGACCGCGGCCAGCGCCTGGAGCGTCACCCGGGCGACGTTGTTCACGGGCTGTTGCGCGGTGAGGGTCGAACCGCCCGTCTGGGCGTGGAAGCGGAGCTTGCACGAGCGGTCGGACGCCCCGTACCGCTCCCTCATGAGGCTGGCCCACAGGCGGCGCGCCGCCCGGAACTTGGCGACCTCCTCGAGAACGTCGTTGTGGGCGGCGAAGAAGAAGGACAAGCGAGGCGCGAAGTCCTCCAGGTCGACGCCAGCCGCCAGGGCCCGTTCCACGTACTCGATGCCGTTCGCCAGCGTGAAGGCCACCTCCTGCGGCGCGGTGGACCCCGCCTCCCGGATGTGGTAGCCCGAGATGGACACGGTATTCCAGCTCGGCACGTCCCGGGCGCAGAAGGCCATCAGGTCGCGTACCAGGCGGAGGCTCGGCTCCACGGGATAGATGTACGTCCCCCGCGCGACATACTCCTTGAGGATGTCGTTCTGGACCGTGCCCCGGAGCCTCTCCCTGGGGACGCCGCGTTCGTCGGCCACCGCCACGTACAGGGCCAGGAGGATGGGCGCCGTGGCGTTGATGGTCATGGAGGTCGAGACCGCGTCCAGGCCGATCCCCCGCAGCAGGGCCCGCATGTCCTCCAGGGAGTCGACCGCCACGCCCGCGCGCCCGACCTCGCCCCGCGCCATGGCGGCGTCGGAGTCGTACCCCATCTGGGTGGGCAGGTCGAACGCGACGCTGAGCCCCGTCTGGCCCCGCTCCAGGAGGTAGTGGTAGCGCCTGTTGGTCTCCTCGGCGGTGCCGAAGCCAGCGTACTGGCGCATGGTCCA
>DASWKP010000118.1:0-3210 GCA_036396575.1 Longimicrobiales bacterium
CGGGTGGCTCTGGATCCGGGCCGGTGCCGGCGGCACGGGGCGTGCGCGGACGTCTGCCCCAGCGAGGCGCGACGGCTGGTCGGGCGGACGGTCACGGTTCCGGACATCCTGGCCGAGGTCGAAAAGGACCGCCTCTACTTCGACGAAAGCGGGGGCGGCGTGACCTTCTCCGGCGGGGAGCCCCTGCTCCAATGGGAGTTCCTCGTGGCGGCGCTGAAGGCCTGCGGCGAACGGGACCTCCACCGGGCGGTGGACACCACGGGGTACGCCTCTCCGGAGGTGCTCCTCGAGGTCGCGGAGCACACCGACCTCTTTCTCTATGACATCAAGACGATGGACCCGGTGCTCCACGAGCGCGCCACCGGCGTACCGCTCAGGCCCATCCTCGACAACCTGGTCCGGGTCATCGGGTCGCGGGCCAGGGTGCGCGTACGCATCCCCCTGATCCCGGGGGTGACCACCGACGCCAGCCTCGACCGAACCGGAGCCTTCCTGGCCACCCTCCCCGGCGTCGACGGCGTGAACGTCCTTCCCTACCACCGTTCCGCCAGAGAGAAGCACGCCCGTTTCGGCGTGCCCTGGCGCCTGGAAGCCGACGACGACCTCCCACAGGAGCGAGCCGCTGAGGCAGCCGCCCTTCTGGAGAGATACGACCTCCAGGTCACCATTGGAGGGTGACCGATGCACGAGCGCATCCGCAACGAGCGTATCCGGCGCCTGATGGACCGGAGCTTCCTGGCCGAGCCCGTCCTGTCCACCGAGCGGGCAGAGATCGTCACGCGATTCTACCGGGACCACGACGGCCGTCACCCCGTGCCCGTGCTGCGGGCCCTGGCCTTCCTGGAGCTGTGTGAGAAGAAGACGATCTGGATCGGCGAGGACGAGCTCATCGTGGGCGAACGGGGGCCGTTCCCGAAGGCGGTGCCCACATTCCCCGAGCTCACCTGCCACAGCGTGGAAGACCTGCGCACCCTCGACGGCCGTGACCGGACCCGCTACGCGGTGGGCGGGGAGGCCGTGGCGGTCTACGAGCGGGACATCATCCCGTACTGGACCGGACGCTCCATGCGGGATCGGGTCTTCAGTCACGTTCCCGGCGAGTGGCGGGCGGCGTACGAGGCCGGCGTCTTCACCGAGTTCATGGAGCAGCGGGCTCCGGGGCACACCGCCCTGGACGGGGAGATCTACCTGAAGGGCATGGTGGACTACCGGGCCGAGATCGAGGGCCGGCGCGCCCGCCTGGACTGGCTCGAGGACCCCGACGCAACCCGGCGGGACGAGGAACTCCGGGCCATGGCCATCGCCTGCGACGCGGCCGTTCGCTTCGCGGAGCGCCACGCCGAACTGGCGGAAGAGATGGCCTCGGCGGAGCACGACGACACCCGGCGGGAGGAGCTCCTCCGCATCGCCAGGGTGTGCCGGCGCGTCCCGGCCCACGCTCCGAGGGACTTCCACGAGGCCCTGCAGATGTACTGGTTCGTCCATCTGGGCACGGTGACGGAGCTGAACGGCTGGGACGCCATGAACCCGGGGCACCTCGACCACCACCTGCGGCCATTCTACGAACGCGGGCTCGCCGACGGCACTCTGGACCGCGAGTCCGCGCGCGAGTTGCTGTCCTGCCTGTGGATCAAGTTCAACAACCACCCCGCCCCGCCCAAGGTGGGCGTCACCGCCCGGGAGAGCGGCACCTGGAACGACTTTACCAACATCAACCTGGCGGGCCTCACACGGGACGGCTGCGACGGCACGTCCGACCTCACCTACCTGATCCTGGAGGTCGTGGACGAGGTCCACCTTCTCCAGCCCCAGAGCAACGTCCAGATCAGCGGCCGCACCCCGGACCGCCTCCTCAAGGCGGCTTGCCGGATCATCCGCAAAGGCTTCGGCTACCCAGCGGTCTTCAACGCCGACGCGGTGGTTGCGGAGCAAGTGCGGGTGGGCAAGACCGTAGAAGACGCCCGCGAGGGTGGGACCAGCGGCTGCATCGAGACCGGCGCCTTCGGCAAGGAGGCCTACATCCTCACGGGATACCTCAACCTGCCCAAGGTGCTGGAGATCACCCTTGGCGGCGGGGTGGACCCGGCGTCGGGCAAGCGCATCGGCCCCGCCACCGGCGACCCCCGGGCGTTCACGTCCTTCGAGGAGCTGTACGAGGCCTTCGAGGCCCAACTCCGACACTTCGTGGACGTGAAGGTCCGGGTGAACCAGTACATCGAGTCGATCTTCGCGCGCCACTACCCGGCGCCCTTCCTGTCCGTGGTCATCCGCGACTGCATCGAGAAGGGACGGGACTACTACGATGGCGGCCCTCGGTACAACACGACCTACATCCAGTGCTGTGGCATCGGGACCATCACGGATAGCCTGTCGGCATTGAGCGAGCACGTCTTCGAGGCGGGCGCGGTAGAGATGGGCGACCTTGTGGACGCCCTCGGGCAGGACTTCCGCGACCGCGAACCCCTCCGGCAGCGCCTGGTCAACAAGACGCCCAGGTTCGGCAACGACGACGACCGGGCCGACGCCCTCATGCGGCGCGTCTACGCGTCCCTCGTCCAGGCGATCGACGGGCGCCCGAACACGAAGGGGGGCAGGTACCACTTGAACATGTTGTCCACCACGTGCCACGTGTACTTCGGCACGCGGGTGGGCGCCACGCCCGACGGCCGCCACGCCGGCCTGCCCATCTCGGACGGCACGTCGCCTGCCCACGGCGCCGACCGCCACGGGCCCACGGCGGTATGCCGCTCACTGGGAAAGATGGACCAGATCAAGTCGGGAGGCACGCTCCTCAACCAGCGGTTCCTGCCCAGCGTCCTCGAGGGGGACGAGGGCATCGACAAGCTCGCCGGGCTGATCCGCACCTACTTCCGCATGGGGGGCCACCACATCCAGTTCAACGTGGTGGACACGGCAACGCTCAGAGACGCCCAGCGGCGGCCCGAGGAGTACCGGGACCTCCTCGTGCGCGTGGCGGGCTACAGCGACTACTTCGTGGACATGGGCAGCGACCTCCAGGAGGAGGTCATCGCCCGGACGGCCCAGGAGGGGTGGTAGTCGTCTAGTTTTCCTTCTGGGACAACGGCTCCAGAACGGCGACGAGGCGGCGTGCCTCGATGGTGTTCGTGCGCTGTTCCAGGCGGCCCACATCCGAGAGCGTCGCGATGGCGCGGTCGAGGGTGGCGACCCCCACCTCCGCCCGGCGAAGCT
>DASWKP010000119.1:0-5294 GCA_036396575.1 Longimicrobiales bacterium
CCAGGCGAAAGTCCCCCTGGCGCGTCGCCCGTGTCAGGTCGCGACAGGTAGCTGCTACTATGCGGACGTTGACCTGTCGCTCCCGGAGGCCCCCGAGACGGCGAATGGTCCCGTCCTCCAGGACCGTGAGCAGCTTGGCCTGCTGCCCCGGGGGCAGCTCCCCCACCTCGTCAAGCATGAGGGTGCCGCCGGACGCCTGCTCGAAGAACCCGGGCCGGGACTCCGCCGCGCCGGTGAATGCGCCCTTGCGGTGTCCGAAGAACTCGGACTCGAAGAGCGTGTCGGGCACGCCGGCACAGTTGACGGCCACGAACGGCCCCGCCGCGCGCCGGCTGGCCTCGTGGATGAGGCGGGCGAGGTGGCTCTTGCCCGTGCCGGTCTCTCCCTCGAGCAGCACGGGGGCGTCCACGCCTCCGGCTCGATCGACGAACCGACGAAGCGCGGCCGTCGATTGACTCTGTCCCAGCAACGGGGAGGCGGGCCGAACCGATCCAGACGACATGCGCCAAAGATCGATATGGATCGCGGGCGCCCGAATGGCGCTCGCGGTCATCTTCAGTACTCGACCGGTGTCGAGGCCGTCGTGCTGTCGTGCTGTCGGGGGGAGGGGTGCGGCGGGGGGGAGGCTACTTGTAGCGGTAGGTGACGCGGCCTCGGCTCAGATCGTAGGGGGAGAGCTCGACCTTCACGCGGTCACCTTCGAGAACCCGGATGTAGTTCTGCCGCATCTTGCCCGAGAGGTACGCCAGGACCTCGTGCCCGTTCTCCAACTCCACCCTGAAGTTGGCGTTGGGCAGCACCTCGTTCACGGTGCCTTCGATTTCGATTGCTTCCTTTGCCACGCCGTTCCTTCGCTCTCTGATGAATGAGATCCAGACGTTTACATTAGCACACCCCCCAATGGGCGGCAACGGAATCCACTTGGCTCTTGCCCGCCCTGGCGGCCCCGCCGAGCTTCTGCCCGGACATGGATCGCCTCCCCTATTCCACCTGAGCCCGCCATGGCACGCCGCCCTTCCCACCTTCTGGCTCTCCTTCTGGCCATGGTGACGCTTCTGTCCGTGTCCCGGACCGAGGCACGGGCCCAGAGCCCCGACCGGGAACCCGCTCTCATGGAAGTGCCGGCGAGCACCCGGGCCGTGGGCCTGGGCCACGCCTTCCAGCTCGATGCGCTCGACAGCGACGTGGTCTTCTACAACCCGTCCCAGGTGGGACGCGGCAATGGAATGATGCTGTCGTACCATCGGTTCGGCGCCACCGCGACCGCCCTGGGCGTGTCCGCCGAGAGATCCTGGCTCGGCGGCGGGATCGCCATCGGGCTCCGGAGCCTGGAGTATGGTTCCGATGGCCCCGGGACCCGACTCCGCGGGTTGGATCCTCTCCTGAAGCGGGGCCCGGTGGGCGTGAGCGAGCACGTCGCCGTGGCCGCCTATGCCCGGACCATCGGGCCGGTGCGCGCCGGCGTGGCGGGCAAGCTGGTCAACCACCGGGCTGAGGACGACAACGACACCCGGGGCGCCGTCGACGTGGGCGTCTCGGCGGAGTTGGGCCCCCTGCGCGTGGGTCTCGCGGCCCGCAACCTCGGTGGCGACTACGTCCTCGCGGGCGCCCGGGTCCACATGCCCGAGGAGGTGACCCTCGGAGCGGGAGGCTACGGACATCAGCTTGGGCCTTTGGACCTGGGCGTCGCGGCGGCCGTCACCCGCCGGGCGGATGGGGAGTGGTTGGCGGGCGGCGGGGTCGAGATGGGGTACTGGCCTGTGAGTGGACGGACGTTCGTCGGGCGTATCGGCGTCCGCCGCGTACCCGAAGGGGAGGCCCTGCCGGTCACCTTCGGGGGCTCATTCTGGGGCGACGACCTGGTCGTGGAGTACGCCTTCCAGCCGGTCGACGGCCACGATGGCATCCACCGGCTGACGGTAGGCTGGCGTTAGGGGCACTTTGTGTGGGCCCCTCATGGCGGGCCTCTCAGGGCGGGCACCCTAATGGCGGGCCACTCAGGGCGGGCACCCTAATGGCGGGCCTCCGGGCGGGCCACTCAGGGCGGGCACCCTAATGGCGGGCCTCCGGGCAGGCCACTCAGGGCGGGCCTCTCGGGGCGGGCCACTCAGGGCAGGCCACTCAGGGCGGGCACCCTCATGGCGGGCCTCTCAGGGCGGGCCTCTCGGTACGGGCCTCTCAGGGCGAGCACCCTCAGGCGGACCTGTCCCTGCGGACCGGGCTAGCGCCCCCCCTCCCGGTCGGCCCAGAACCCGGGGCCCAGCCGTGAGAAGCCGATGTCGTCCAACACGACCTCACCGGCGTGCACCCGGTCGAAGACCAGACGCACCACCGACAGGCGCCCCAGGTCCAAGCCAGGCGCCACGTCCGTGAAGTCCGACAGGGCGATGGTATAGCTCTGAAGGACCAGCTCCCACAGGTTGGCGAAGCGGCTCTCCTCCAGGTCGGACCTCCGCAGGACCCGGGTCTCCAGGGGACGCCGAATCGGCCCGTACGTGGACAGCGGCACCCGGGCGGTCACACCGGCCGCGTCCTCCAGCTCAACGCTCACGTCCACCGGGGGCTTCGCCTCCTCCTCGTCCTCCTCCTCTTCGTCCTCCTCCTCTTCTCCTGCCCCGGGCTCCTCCCGGCCAGGCCGCTCATCTCCAGCCCGGGACGAATCCGCCTCCGGCGGGCGCCGGGGGCCGGGCATCCGGTCGCTGGCCATGAGCAACAACTGAAGGGACGACGCCTCGTCGAGCCCCCACCGACCGGCCAGGTCATCGGGCAGGGAGACGGTGAACGTGGCCGGGGGGCCATGGCGCGCGCTGTCCGCCCCCGCGATGCGGTTGTTCCACGCGAGCCGGACCGCCTGGTTGTCCTGGGGTGCCGAGGAGCCGCTGCGCAGGCTGAGGCCCTCCTCCTTCCAGGTGGACAGGCTATCCCCCTGGAGGCGCACGCCCGCCTCGGTGCCCGACGTGACGTCGATGTCTTCTTCGAAGGTGGCCAAAGGACGGAAAGAGGAATCGTGGAAGCGGGTCACGTACATGGTCGGAGGGAGCCAGTCGCCGATGACGCGGTGGTCGCGAAAGATGGGAAGCCAGCGCTCGTCCCCTTTGAGCGTCGCCTCAAGGAAGGCGGACACGTAGACCTCGGCGAAGCGACGCTGGGCCTCGGGCTCGATGAGCGCCCGCAGGTCCAGGATGCGACCGCTCCGGGGCCCATTATCGTGACTGCCCCATACGGTGTTCCATTGGCCGTGGTTGGCCCGGTACATGTAGAGGGCGGCCTTGAAGTGGTCCTGGCCATCGTCGAAGGTCACCCGGTTGTATTGGCGCAGCCCGGCGAAGCTGCTCACGTCGCCGTCGTGGGACCCGTGAAAGACCAGGTAGCTCACGTTCTCCACTGGCACCCGCCGACCCGTCGGGAGGTACTGCCCGTCCACGGGAGCGATGGCCACCACCGCCTTGATGTCGAAGCCGAAATCGAAGGTGAGGGAGGCGTCGTCCGGGTAACGCTCGAGCCGGTTGAACGCCGCGGCGTGACCGACGGCCTCGCCTCCCCGGGAGTGGCCCATGATGCCGATGTTCGACATGTCCACCTTGCCGGCGAAGGGACCGTCCTCTCCCTCGTGGAAGCCCCGCCACGCCTGGAGGTGCTTGAGCAGGAGCCAGCCCCGGGCGTCGTTCTCCCCCCGGATGCCCCCGTTGATGAAGTTCATGTCCACCGAGGCCAGGATGAAGCCGCGGCTGGCCAGGAGCTCGCCCAGATAGTCGTACCCTGGGTCCGAGAAGTCGCGCATGTCGTGGTTTCCGTGGACCACCAGGACGAGCGGAAAGCGACCCTCGCCGTCGGGATACCACACCCGCCCGTTGATGGGCATCTCCTTGGGGGTGAAGCCCCAGTACTCGTTCCGCTCCCGGGCCGCGCTTCCCAGGCTCACCAGCTTGGAGCCGTCCACCGTCTCGGTGGTCAGGGTCACCGAGTCACGGTACTCCGCCCGGTTCTTGTCCGTGCCGCTCCCGTAGTAGAGGGTCAACACCTCGTACCGACCCGGCTGGCCCGGATCCGGGGCGTCCAGCGTGTGTCGGGCCAGGACGGTCCCGGCGTCGCTGGGAGCGAGTTTCAGTGAGCCGCGGCAGCCGGCCGCGGCAAAGGAGCCGAGGGCAAGAATGGTGAGGCATCGCGACAGGTTCGAGACGGATCGTCGCATGTTCTGGGGGCCTCCACCCGGTGGGCGTCCAGGGCCGGCTCGAAGTGAAACGAGGAACGTGGAGCCGCGTGCACGCCACCAATCTCGGCGCCCCGTTCCCGGGTCGCCAGGCAGCGGTGCCCTTTCGGGCGGAACCCGGGGCCATGGGAGGGGGCGGGAGCCGCGATAGGGGCGGTGCTGCCCGCGGTCCGGGTGGGCGGGACGCCAGAAGCCGCTTCGCCGGCCGCCGGACCAGGAGCGGCAGTGGCCGTGGGCGGGAGCGGCCGTGGGCGGGAGCGGCGGTGGGTGGGTGCGCCGGTCGCCGGGACGGTCGCCGGGACAGGAGCGGGCCTGGCCGTGGGCGGGAGCGGCCGTGGGCGGGAGCGGCGGTGGGTGGGTGCGCCGGTCGCCGGGACGGTCGCCGGGACAGGATCGGCCGTGGCGGGTGCGCCGGTCGCCGCGCCGGTCGCCGGGACAGGATCGGCCGTGGCGGGTGCGCCGGTCGCCGCGCCGGTCGCCGCGCCAGGAGCGGGCCTGGCCGTTGGGGGGCCGTGGCCGCGCCGGCCGCCGTGCCAGGAGCGGCGGCCGGCGTCTGGGTGACAAACGCCGCGCGAAAGACCGCGTTTGTGCAATCGACCCCGCCATTCGGGGGCGGACCGACCAAACGCGCATCCGGCAGGCAGGCGTTTGTCGATCCGGACATCGCATAGCGGTGTCGATCTGACGAACGGGCCGCCGATCTCTACGTTTGTGCAGGTGTCGTCGCAGCAAGCGGGCCGGCACCTCCGGGGGGCCCGGGGCACCGGCAGATGCCCTCCACGAGACCGGTGTACACCTCGGTGTCCCGTTCCCGGGTCGCCGGGCTGCGTTACCGGGCAGCGGGACCCCTCCGGTCACCAAATGCTACCGCCAGGGTCGCGTCGCCGGGCCGTCCCGCCTACCATTCCTGTCCCGACTAGTGTCCTGTCCCAGAAGTTCGGTGAGCACCGAGGGCGCCGAGGCGCCGCCCTGGCGAGGCGCGACGACGAGGAATAGCACCGCTATGGGGCACCCGCGCCGCAGGAGTGGGTCGAGGAGCAACGCGGCCAGGGTGGATGCGGGCACCGCGCCCCGAAGGGGCGTG
>DASWKP010000120.1:0-6858 GCA_036396575.1 Longimicrobiales bacterium
GCACCTGCATCGGTCGCGAGCCGTCGCGATAGACGGTGACGCCCTTGCACTTCAGCTCGTGCGCGAGGAGGTAGATCTGGCGCACGTCGTCGGCGGTCGCCTCGAAGCCGAAGTTGCAGGTCTTCGAGATGGCGCTGTCGACGTGCTCCTGGTAGGCCGCCTGCATGCGGATGTGCCACTCGGGCGTGACGTCGTGCGCGGTCACGAAGACGCGCTGCACGTCCGCGGGCACTTCCGGGAAGTGGATGTGGCCGTGCTCGGCGATACGTTCCATGAGCGAATCCGAGTACCAGCCCTGCTCTTTCGCGACGCGCACGAAGTCCTGGTTCACGTCGGGCATCATGACGCCCGCCTGGTTGCGCATGAACGCCACGGCGAACAGCGGCTCGATGCCCCCCGAGCAACCGGCGAAGATGGAAATGGTCCCGGTGGGCGCCACCGTCGTCAGGTTGCAGTTCCGGAGCCGGCGCTCGCCCCGCACCCGGGTGCCATCGGGGCGCGTGGCGGCCTTACCCCCCGGGCCCCAGATGGACTCCTCCCACGCCGGAAATACGCCGCGGGTCTCGGCCAGGCGCTCGCTGGCGTTCCGGGCCTCCTCGTTGACGAACTCCATCACCCGACGCCCCATGTCCACGCCCTCGGGGCTGTCGTACGGGATGCCCAGGCGCACGAGCATGTCGGCCCACCCCATGATCCCGAGGCCGATCCTCCGGATGGTCTGGGCCAACTCGTGGATCTCGGGGAGGGGGTAGCGGTTGGCGTCGATGACGTTGTCCAGGAAGTGCGTGGACAGGTGCGTCACCCGACGCAGGTGGTCCCAGTCGATGCGGTCCTCGGGGGGGAGCGCCGGGTCCGAGTCCAAGTCCACGAACTTGCCCAGGTTGATGCTGCCGAGGTTACAGACATCGTAGCTCAGGAGCGGCTGCTCTCCGCAGTTGGCTGCTACCAAAGCATTTACGATGACGGAGTGCGTGTGGTATTCCGTGGTGCAGTAGACGTCCTCGCGCCCCGCGGGCTCCACGGACTCGACCTGCGTGACGAAGCGCTCCCGGTTTGAGCGGCGGTCCTTCGCCGACAGGAATCCCTTGGCCTTGCCCTGCTTCGCCTCGGTGAGGAAGCCGACCTCCCGGAGGAAGCGGTCCCGGTTGACCCTGTCCAGCACGAGCTCGTACCGGGCCCGGCAGGCGTGCTCCTTCAGACCCCCGCGGCCGTCGGGCATGGGCTTCCGGCCCGCCCGCCGCCGGAGTCGGATGCGGCCGGTGATGCCGAAGTTATGGAGGAGGATCTGCACTTCCCGAAGCAGCTCCGGCTCGCTGGAGGCGAGACGGACGGTGCAAGTGCGGGCACGCTCCGAGATGTCGACCGTGCCGTCGGCGGTGAAGAGCGCCTGGAGGAAGCCCACCACGGCGTCCCGCGGGGCCCGCCACAGGGCCGCGGGCACCCGGGAGAACCTACCGTCCTCGGTGACCACGCCCAGGGGCTCGAGGAGATCGTAGAGGGCGGAGCGGTAGATGAGTTCGGTCCGACCTTCCCGCTCGGTGCGGTTCCCTTCCAGCCCCGTCCACTGGCGGATGCGCTCCCGGAATACGGGCTCGAGGCCCCGCTCGTCCTCGCCGAAGAGGAGGCCCACGGCGTAGTTGGGAACGCTCCGGCCCGCGGGCAGGTCCTCGGTGACCCGCCCGTCCGCCACCATCCACCCCAGGAGCTGCCCCAACTCCCGGGACCACTCGGTGGGCGGTGACGCTTCCCCGCGGCGTACCCGGGCGGCGTACCTGTCCGAGGGCGCGAAGGGGGGCAGCGAGCGGTCCCGGCTCCACGCGCCCTCGCCGGACTGGACGAGGAGGCGATCACCGGGCCTCAGGTCCTTGAGCTCCACGGCACCGTCGGGCGTGAAGAAGCGGTGGTCCTCGGTGGCCACGACCTGGTGGCCGTGGGTCGTCGTGAGCCGGAAGACGGGCCAGTCCTCCCGGGTCTTGAACACGGGTACGGCGGGAAAGACCGTGACCCCGGGGCGGGTCCTGACCTCGATGGCCGTGCCGCCGTTCTGGCGGGCCCAGGCAACCGCTCGGGCTCCGGAAACGCGGTCGTCGGTGGCCACCTGGATCTCCATGACCTCCCGCTCCAGCTCCTCCATGGTGAGGAGGCCCCGGTCGGTGGCCAGACGGGCGGATCCGGCGAAGCAAGGGTTCGTCGCCTCGTAGCTCCCCAGATTCGGGACCGGGTTGTACTCGTTGGCGCGGTCGACGAAGAAGACGCCCGGTTCGCCGGTCTTCCACGCGCCGTGCACGATCATATCGAAGACCTCGCGGGCGCTCTCGGTGCCCACCACGTCACCGTTGTGGGGGTTGACCAGGTCGTAGTCGCCGCCCGCCTTGACGGCGTCCATGAACGCGTCGGTGACCGCCACGGAGATGTTGAAGTTCGTGACCTGGCTGGTGTCGTCCTTGCAGGTGATGAACTTGCGGATGTCCGGGTGGTCCACCCTGAGGATGCCCATGTTGGCCCCCCGCCGGGTGCCCCCCTGCTTGACCACCTCGGTGCTGGCGTCGTACAGGCGCATGAACGACACGGGCCCCGATGCCACCCCCATGGTGGAGCGCACCGTGTCCCCTTCGGGGCGGAGGCGGCTGAAGCTGAAGCCCGTGCCCCCCCCGGACTGGTGCACCAGCGCCATGGCCTTGAGGGTGTCGTAGATGCCGCTCCGGCCGTTGGAGATGGCGTCATCCACCGGAAGGACGAAGCACGCCGACAGCTGCCCCAGAGGACGCCCGGCGTTCATGAGCGTCGGGCTGTTGGGCTCGAAGAGACCCCGGGTCATGAGCTCGTAGAAGTGCCGGGCCAACTCCTCGATGGCCGCGTCCGAGGCCCCGTAGGCCCGGTCCGCCTCGGCGATGACCCGGGCCACCCGCCAGAACATCGTCTCCGGGTCCTCCACGGGACGACCGTCCTCGTCCTTCTTGAGATACCGCTTCTCCAGAACGATACGGGCGTTGTCCGTCAGGTCGGCCGGAGACAGGTCCTCGGGAAGCTGGTCGTCGAAGATGAAAGGCTCGGACACGGGGCGGGGGGACTGCGGCTCGGGCATGGGTGTGGACCTCCAGGCGACGTGGCGGCGGGCGAGACGTGTGGAAAACCCGTGGACGGGGCGTGCAACGACGGTTGAAAAGCGGCGGAAAGGGGCTTTCCGCCGTCGTTTATCTGTGGAGATTCCGCGGAGAAACCACAACTTGTTGGGTGACAGCCATAATACGTCCACCAGATGTAGTGGTCAAGCTTCCGCTGGCGACTCCCTCCACCCGGGGTATCACCCCGTGGTGGACGCGCTCCTCAGAACGACCGACCCAGCCTGACGTACCATTGCGTCCCCCCGGAGGCGCCCAGACGCACCGCCAGCCCCGTGCGCAGGACGAGGGGGATGGAGAAGAACGAGAGCGCCTCGGCGACGACTTCGCCTCCCACGGACGTGAGGGCCTGCCGCCGCGGGTTCTGGTAGCCGGCCACGCCGAGCTCGGGGCCCCAGGCGTTGGCTCCGTCGAAGAAGAGGGCGCCGCTCACGCGGTCCAGGTGAAGGGGAAAGAGCCCCATGCCCCGGTCGACCAGCGCGAGCGGAAAGCGGTACTCGACGCTCACCGACGCAGCGTAGCGCCCGGCACGCTCCCCACTCAGGTAGCCCCGCGCGGGAAAGAAGAATACGGGGCCGCCGAAGAGATCGAGTCCGCTCACAGGCTCGCGCAGACCGCTGGCGCCGCCCGCGTCGAAGTGGAACCGGTCGGCGCCGGGACCCTCCGCCGCGCCCGCCGAGGCCCGCACCGCCAGCACATGGGGACCGTACCCGGGCCCGGGGAGGCTCCGGTAAAGAGCCACGCGCGCCCGCACCTCGTTGAAGGAGCGGTCCCATCCGAC
Organism: Longimicrobiales bacterium; assembly: GCA_036396575.1. Classification (GTDB taxonomy): domain Bacteria; phylum Gemmatimonadota; class Gemmatimonadetes; order Longimicrobiales; family Gaopeijiaceae; genus DASWKP01. The sequence goes on from DASWKP010000120.1 coordinate 3,904, forward strand.
CACGCTCCGCAGCGTGTCGGGCACGTCGATCTCGCTCCGGGTGCGGGCCAGGGCGAAGAGACTGACGCCGTCAGCCGGGCCCACGGAGAAGTCGTACGCCCGCACCGTCGAGAGCGACGCGGACAGGCTCAGCTCCCGGTGCCGAGCCACGGCGCGGTTCAGGCTGTAGTCGGGGCTCTCCTCCAGCCGGTTGTCCAGGACGGTGAGGTTCTCCCACACCAGGCCCCCGCCCAGCGTCAGCGACGCGGCGTGCCGGAATCGGCTGCGGAGCAGGGTCACGCCGGCATCGAGGTTCCTCTGCCGCTCCGTCACCCACAAAGTGTCGATCGCGCCGTCGGGGCGGGTGCCGGCAAAGGGCCCCGCGGCGTCCCAGCTCTGGCGGGCCAGGACGGACACCAGCGGGTTGCCGAGACCCCCCCAGGCGTAGGACGCGCCCCCCGTGAGGCGAGCGCCCGACGTGGAGGCCAGCACTTCCACGTCCAGAGTGTGCCGGCCCACCAGGTCCCGGGTCCGGGTGCGCAAGCCCAGCGACGAGCCGATCACCGTGCGGCGGCTCGCGCTCGATGGCTCGAGGTAGCTCGGCTCCCAGTAGTGGGGGCGGAGGGTCGCGAGCGCGTTGTAGTCCGACGCGGGCAGGTCGGCGGCGGCCGCCATCGGCCGGGCGGCCCCGGAAGGGCGAAAGCGCTCGTCCAGGGGGGCGGGCTCGAACCACTCCGCGGGACGGTAGGGGATGCGCTCCACCTCCCAGCCATCGGCGTGGTACCCGGAGAAGTAGATCCACCTCCCCTGGGGGTCCACCGAGGGGAAGTGCGCCCCGGTGAGCAGGTTGGTGACCTGGCGCTCCTCCAGGACCCTACCGGTCGCTCCCTCCACCCTCGCCGCCAGGATGTTGGGGATGCCCGACCGGTCCGAGGCCCACAGGAGCCAGCCGCCGTCGTGGCTCCAGGCGGGGGCCACGTCCAGGGCCCGGTCACGCGTCACCTCGGCGACGAGTCCGCCCTCCCGGTCCAGCAGCACGATGTCGAACCAGGCTCCATCGGACCAACGCGCGGCCGCGATCCACCGGCCGTTGGGAGACACGGCGGGGAACGCCCAGTGCACCTCCGGATCGAAATCCGTCAGCGGACGGACGCCGCCGTCGGCGAGGCTCACCGCTACCAGCCGGGTGCTCCCCGGCCCGGTCTGGATGGCCACCACCTCGCGGCCGTCGGGCGCCACCGACGGATGATCGATCCGCGCGCCCTCGGTGACGCGCTCCACGCCCCCCCCGGGCCGCGCGTGGTACAGGTCCTGCCACATCCGATACGGGTCCTCCATCTCGAGCTGAGAGAAGACGACGCCCCCCTCGGCGGTCCAGTCGAACACGGCCCTGCCGTTGGTCCGGGTGAGCCGATCGGCCCCCCCCCCGGAGAGGTCGGAGCGCGCGAGGCGCGAGTCGCCGCGCCCGTCGGACACCGAGTACACCAGCGTCTGTCCGTCGGGGGAGACCCGGGGGAAGAGCGCGAAACGCGCGTCCCGGGTCACGGCCTCGGGCGTGGTGAAGGGCGCCCGAGCCTCGGCCACCCCTCGCCGGGACTCCAGCTCCTCCCGCAGGCTGTCGTGCCACTCGTCCCAGGCTTCGCTGAATGACACGCCGAAGGCGCGTCGGGCCGCGGCGTTCAGGCGGTAGGGCACGAGCTGTCCCGCGAAGCCTTCCACGAAAGAACCCATGCGCTCGGCGCCGTACCGGTCCAGAAGGTGGTCGAAGAAGAGGGAGCCGTAGATGTAGGGCCGTTGACCCGCGGGCCAGGTCGGAGAGAGTCCCGAGACCTGATCGATGCCGTCGAAGCGGCCCTCGAGGATGGCCGTGCGTAGGACCATGTCGTGGTAGCTGCCCCGGACGCGCCCGGACTCGGTGAGCGCCGACTCGTAGTACGTGGCCAGCCCCTCCACGGTCCAGCGGGGCGTGCCCAGCCCCGGGAAGAACGGCCACTGCGTGGGCACCCGGCCGAACACGCCCCGGAGAAAGCCCCCCAGCGGGCCCGTCACGTCAAGGTGGAAGACGTGGGCCACTTCGTGCGTGACCACCAGCTCCAGCCAGTCGTCGAAGTGGGACAGGGCGAAGCCGTCCACCGGGGGCCGGGCGAAGATGGTGATGCGCTTGTACGGCGCGACCTCCGCCAAGCCGTTGGAGGTGTCCATGTAGTCAGTGAGGAGGATCTCCGTGCGCCCGCCCGGTGGCTCCACGAGAGCCGCGGCCAACACCCGGTACGCCCGCTCCGCACGCTGGGCCGTCTCCCGGGCCAGCGACTCGAGTCCCGCCGGAAAGGTGACGCGGAAGTGCTCGGACTCGAAACTGCGCCAGGGCGCGTCCGGCGGAACCTGCCCCGCCACGGCGGTGGCCGTCACGGCCAGCAGGGCCACCACCGGCATCAGCCGCCGGAGCAAGCGTCGGAGCACCTTGTCAACCGGCCTCGGTGTCGGCACCCTTGAACACGTCGCACCCCTCCATCCCGCTGAACGCATGGCCCACCATAGCATTTGGTTTCGAGTCGGCTACGCCCTCGAACGGGCGCGCCGGGATGCCTCACCCGGCAAGCTCCGGTCGCTGGCCCTGCGTAAGGGCAGCCCCCGGGGTCGGCCCAACGATGGCCCCCTCAGGCTCGCCCGGCCAGGGAGGGCCGCCGCGGACGATGAGCGGACGACCCTGGACGCCCTCCTGACCGCGGGCGCCGGCACGCTGGCGGGCCGACTCCTGGGCCTGTGGCGGCCCCGTCATCGGACGGGCTTCCTCTCCCTGGTCAAGGCCGGGGCCGCGGGCGCGGCGGCGGCCCTGCTCAGGGAGCTGCTGGCCCCGCTTCTCCACGACGAGGTCCCGGGCCCCCGCCTGGACGAGGCGCTGGCCGATGCCCTGCTGGCGGGCGCGGCGCGAGGCCTGGTCTACGCCGCGGTGGTGGAGCCGCGCCTTCCGGGACC
>DASWKP010000121.1:0-9999 GCA_036396575.1 Longimicrobiales bacterium
TTCGAGACGGTGGTTGATGATGTCGATGACCACCCGGGACGAAATCGTGGCGCCGGTGATCATGTCCACCTCGTTGGCGGCGCCCGTGGCCCGGCCGGCCTTGATGCCGAGAAGCGGCGCCCGCGCACCGGTGAACTCGGCCACGAAGAGCGTGTCCTTGATGATCTTGTCGCCCAGGCCGGGCGTCTCCTTGTGGTCGAGGACCTTCATGCCCAGCACCTCACGGGCGGCGGGGTCGTAGCCGAAGATGAGGCTGACGATGTCCTGGAAGCCGGGCTCTCCCCCGGCCACGGCCACCCCGACGCGCCCCCCGGACGCGTCGTAGCCCACGTAGATCTTCTCGAGCGCCGTCGTGTCCACCTCGGGAGGCGGCTCGGTGGTGAAGCTGCCGTCAACCAGGAAGGCAGTGCGGTAGCTGTCGGGCCCACCCAGGACCTCGTAGACGGCCTCGGCGAGCTCCCTGGCCTGGTTGGCTTCGATGAGCGGGCGGGACCACTGGTCCACGAGGACGATGACCAGCCCCGCGAGCGCGCCCGCGATCGCCAGTGTGGCGACAAGGCGGAACGGAGAGACGGAGGGCTCCCGGAGGGGCGCGCTCCCGCCGGGGGTGCCCGCGGGCGCACCGTCCACCGCGTCGCCCGCCGAGCCGTCCGCCCCGTTCTCGGGCGTGCCGTCCGGCCCAACCGTGGGAAGCCGCATCTCCCGCCCGCGGTCACGCTCGTCCATCGTCCCGGCGCTCACGGGGCCGCCCTCGCCTTGCGGCGCTCCACCGGGGGGCCCGTCCCGAAGAGCCGGGGTTGCGTGGCCCGATCGATGAACGGCACCAGAGCGTTCATGAGCAGGATGGCGTACATGACCCCCTCGGGCAGCCCACCCCAGATGCGGATGACCACCACCAGGGCACCGATGCCCAGACCGAAGATCCAGGCCCCTCTGTTCGTCACCGGGGAGGTCACCATGTCCGTGGCCATGAACACGGCCCCGAGCATGAGCCCACCGGAGAACAGCATGAAAGGCGCACCCGGAAAGCGTGCCGGGTCGATAACGTGGAGTACGCTGGAGAGGACTCCGACCGCGAGGAACACGCTTACCGGGATGCGCCAGTTGAGATAGTTCTTCCAGGCGAGGTACGCGCCGCCTAACAGGATGAGGAGCGCCGAGGTCTCGCCCAGCGAGCCGCCCACGTCCCCCATGAAGAGGTCGGTCACGGGGGTGGTGATCCGCTCGAATTTCATGAGCCCCAGGGGCGTCGCCCCCGTCACGGCGTCCACCTGCGGCGCCATGAGGGGCATGGCGAAGTTGTCGCCCCGGAGCGCCCACCAGGATCCGCCCACGGCGGGCCACGTGGTGAGGGGCTCGGGAAAGGCCGCCTGAAGGAAAGCCCTCCCCAGGAGCGCCGGGTTGAAGACGTTCTGGCCCAGCCCACCGAAGAGGAGCTTCCCGAAACCGATGGCGAACACGCCGCCCACGAGGGCCATCCAGATGGGCAGCCCCGCCGGGAGCGTCAGCCCCAGGAGCAGCCCCGTGATGACCGCCGAGCCGTCGGACAACGTCCCACGGCCGTCGCCGTGGCGGCCGAGGAAGCGCTCGGTGCCCACCGCGCCCAGGGTGGACGCCGCGATGACCAGCAGGGCGCTCAACCCGAAGTACCAGACGGCCGCCGCGGTGATCGGCGCCAGAGCCGCGACCACCGACCACATGATACGCTCGGTGCTGTCCGGCCCCTTGACATGAGGCGAGGCGGCGACCTGAAGGCGGACCCGGTTCACGCCACGCGCTCCTCGTCAGCGACCGCGGCCTTCGCGACCTCCGCCGCCTCCCGGGCCTCCTTGGCCTTGGCCCGCTCCCGGTCCCGCGACAACGCGCTCCTGGACAGCGCGAACATCTGGGCCAGGGGGATGTTGGACGGACACACGTACGAGCACGAGCCGCACAGCATGCAGTCCATGAGGTGGTTGTCCCGCATCTCCTCGTGGCGTCCGGCCTGGGCCAGCTTGCCCAGCAGGGACGGGTTGAGGAAGACGGGGCAAGCGTCCAGGCAGTGGCCGCAGGAGATGCAGGGGTGCACCCGGCGGGGTGTGACCTGGCTCCGGGTGAGGACCACGACCCCGCTGGTGCCCTTGAGCACCGGCGCGTCCAGGTCCGGCTGGCTGGCCCCCATCATGGGCCCGCCGAAGACCACCTCCCTCGCGTCCTCGGTGACGCCTCCGCAGAACTCCAGCACGTCCCGGATGGGGGTGCCCACGGGCACGATCAGGTTTGACGGCCTCACCACGCCCGGACCCGTGACCGTGACGATGCGCTCGATGAGGGGGTAGCCCGTCTCGAATACCTCGGCGATGGCGGCGATGGAGCCCACGTTCTGCACGACGGTGCCCACGTTCATGGGCAGCTTGCCAGAGGGCACCTCACTCCCCGTGAGGGAGTGGATGAGCATCTTCTCGGCGCCCTGCGGATACTTCACCTGGAGCCCCTGGACGGTGATGTCGAGGTCCTCGGGGATGGTGCGTGTGAGGGCCTCGATGGCATCCGGCTTGTTGAGCTCCACGCCGATGACCGCCCGGCTCACCCCCAGGCACTGCATCATCACCCGGATGCCGAAGTGCACCCGGTCGGGGTGCTCCACCATGACCCGGTGGTCCGAGGTGAGGTAGGGCTCGCACTCCGCCCCGTTGATGATGAGCAGCTCGATGGAAACGCCCTCGGGGGGGTTCAGCTTGACGTGCGTAGGGAATGCCGCTCCCCCCAACCCCACCACCCCGGCGTCCTGGACCGCGGATCGGACCTGGGCCGGAGTGAGCCCCTCCCACCGGGGCACGATGCGAGGGCGCGGGAGTTGTGGGGAGTGGGCATCCACTTCGATGACGACCGCTTCGGACATCGAGCCGTTCGGGTGGGGCCTGAGCTCCACAGCCTTGACGGTGCCGGCCGCGGAGGCGTGGACCGGCACCGAGACGTAGCCCTGGGCCTCTCCCACCTTGTCCCCCCGTTCCACCCGGTCACCGGGCTTCACGATGAGCCGCGCCGGAGCCCCGGCGTTCTGGCTCAGGGGCAGGATCACCTCCCTGGGGAAGGGCATCCTCCGGATCGGCACGTGGGCCGACAGCGCCTTGGAGTCAGGCGGATGCACTCCGTGGCGGAAGGACAACGCGCGGGCCAGGAAGCTCGTCATCACGGTCGCCGGTCAGTTGAACGGCTTGGCCCGCTCGATCCACTTGTCGAGGTCGGGCTCGTTGGGATCCAGCGGATCCCCGGGGTGGATGATGCCCGCCGGGCACTTCTCCGCGGCCTTGACGATCTGCTGGAAGGTGCCGGCGCGGGCATCCTTGATGACGGCCTGCTTGTTCTCGTTGTAACCGAACACCTGCCCGTTGATGTTCATGCAGTCGTTGCACGACGTGCACAGGGCGGTGTCGATATAGGGCTCCATCTTGAGGTCGTCGTCCTCGCCGGGCGCCGCGGCGGGCGCCACGGCCGGGGCCGCGGGAGCGACGGCGACCGCCACACCCCCGCCGTCACCCGCTACGGCCGCTCCAGCTCCATTGCCGCCGACTCCGTCGCCCGACGGCGCGCCCAGGTCCGGAGCCCCCGCCAGCACGTCGCTGCCGATGGGTACCAGGCCCGGCGTGCGCTCCGCCTCCTGGAGCAGCTCGGCAACGGTGCGGCCGCCGGCCCGGCGGACCAGGCCCTCGGCCATGCGCCGGGCCACCACCCTCGGGTACGTGGCCTTGAGATCGGCTATCCTGATCTCGTACTCGTGGCGGAGCTGGTCGAGCTTGCCGTCGTACTCCTTCTGCACCTCCCGGCTGACCGAGCCCCGGGCCTTGGCCGTCACGTCCAGGCCGGCCATCTCCCGGAGTTGGTGCCAGAAGTGGAGGCGCTCCTCGGCCAGGAAGACGATCTCTTTGGAGACGTTGAGCCGCTTCAGGTGCCGCTCGGCGTCGAGCGCCCAGATGAAAGCCACCTTGCCGAGGCGCTCTTCGACCGACAGCTCCACGAACTCGTGGAAGAGGATCTGGTCGTCGTTCCAATCGTCCCTGGCAAGCTCCCGGAAGTGCTTGCCGAAGCGTGCCTCGGTGCACGCCCAGTCGGCGATGGTCAGAGGCAGATCCATGCTCTGCTCCTGGCCCTCGTCGTCCACGTAGGTGAGGCCGTACGTGGGCCAGGTCGCGTCGGGGTCGGGGTTGCCCTCCAGGTCCAGGCACTCGGACAGCGTGCTGCCCGCGTCCGGGTCGTAGGTCAGGAAGGGGAAGGCCCGCGACTCCAGCGCCAGCTTGGCCGCGGTGGGCGCCCAGTCGTCGGCAAGCCCGTGCTCGACCGGACAGGGCGTGTAGATGTTGAACAGCGCCGGCCGCCGGGAGTTGAGCCCGCGGATCACGCCCTCCATGAGGTGCGAGGCCAGAGCCTGGGACGACTGGTGCACGAAGGTGCCCCGGTGCGCCATCGCGATGAAGCTCAGCTCCTTCCTGACCTCCGTCTTGCCGTGCTGGGCCTTGCCCCAGGCGCTCATGTCCGCGATCTGGCCCGTGAAGCCCGAGGTGCACGCCTGGCCGCCCGTGTTGGAGTAGACCTGGGTGTCCAGGACCATGACCCGGATGGGCTTACCCGAGGCCATGAGGCGCGACAGGTTCTGAAAGCCGATATCCAGCATGGCCCCGTCCCCTCCGATGGCCAGGATCGGCGGGCACAGCTTGAACTCCTCGTCGTCGAACCGCTCCCAGTTGAACGCCTCGAAGAAGGCCTCGTCCGCCTCGGCGTCGTAGCTGCCGTCGAGGAGCTTGCCGGCACGGCGGAGGGCCACGAAGGCGTCCGCCATCTTGCGCATGTGCCCTTCGAAGATGCCGATGGCGATGGAGGGGGCGTCCTGGAAGAGGTGGTTCACCCAGGGGAAGGGGTACGGGTTGTACGGGTACGTGCTCCCCCACACGGAGGAGCAGCCCGTGGAGTTGGTGATGCCCATGGGGGCCCGGCCCTTGCCGCTGGGGCCCACCGTGTAGCGCCAGAGCAGGTCCTCGAGCTCGGTACGCGTCTTCTCGAGCAACGCCAGCCGGGCCCGTTCCTCCTCTGGGAGGTCCAGATCCACGTGGCCGTCCTTCGCGGCCGCGGACACGTCCGCCTGGCCCGCCACGATCCCGCGCTCCGCCTTCTCCAGCCCCTCGATCAGACCCTCCAGCTTCACGACGGCAGCTTTCACCCTCGGCTGCATGAGGGCCTCGATGGTGCTGGTCACCAGGTGGACGGCGGTCTTCTCGCCGCACCCCATACACGCGCCGTCGCCGCCCGCCATGGAGCGGTAGTTGCCCTTCTTGAGGAGCAACGAGGACAGGACGCCGATCCCCTCGTCCAAATCGCGAACGTTCACGTAGCTGTCGTCGGTGTCGGGCAGCGCTTCCCAGAAGGCCCAATTGCGGCGCATCCGCTCGACGATGTCGTCGTCCTGACGCACCGTGACCAGCGCGTTCTCCGGGCAGACCTCCACGCAGATGTTGCACCCCTTGCACGCCTCGGGGCTGACGGTGATGGACAGGAGCCCACCGCTGCCCTTGGCTTTGCGCTCGGGGGCGCCGTAGAAGGGCGTCGTCATTGCCAGCGGAAACTCGCTCACCGTCGAGTAGACCCGGGTGAACTCCTGGTCCAACTCGGCCCGGCGCTCGGCGTCCCAGCCCAGCTTGTCCACCAGGTTGGCGTACGCGCTCTTCAGCGTTTCGCCGAACGTGGTGAAGGGCACCGCTTCCAGCACCTTGCGCACCTCCTTGGCCAGATGCTTCTGCACCTGCTGGAGCCGCACGTTGGGGTGGCCGTTGCTCGTATAGGCGATGGCCGTGTCGAGGATCTGCTCCGGGCTGTTCACCAGGCCGGGGATGGCCGCGTCGGGGCACTGGACCCAGCACTGGCTGCATCCCGTGCACTTCTCGGCGATGAAGTCCGGCACCTCGAAGCGGATGTTGGTCATGTCCCGGACCGCGCTCGTGGCGGCGGGCATGGCGCTCATGGCGGCGAAGGGGTCGGCGATGCCGTCCTGCCCCACCGCGCACACCGAGCACACCTGCTCGAAGAAGTGCCCCGGATCGCCGATGCCGTGCTGGGCGTCCGGCGCCTGCATGATGCCGGGCATGTGCCCCCCGGGCGCCGCCGCGTCCTCCTCGCCGGCGACGTCCGTGTGCGTCGGAACCTCGCGGACCTCGGTGAAGCCCCGGTGGATCACCCGATAGTTGTCCTCGACGACCTGCTTGCCTCGCTTGCCGAACTTGGCGTCGAGCTGCTTGTGCAGGCCCTCGAAGAGGGTGGCCTGGTCCATGCCCTCGCGCTTCAGGAGCGGAGAGGCCAGGAAGAAGGCCCCCATGAAGGCCGCGCCCTGCATCCGGTATCGCAGGTCCGCGTCGGTGGCCTCCTCCGAGGCGATCTTGAAGCCGTCCAGAGCGTAGACCTTGATCTTCTTGTCGCGGATCGCACGCCTCGCGTGCTCCGGGAAGCCTTGCCAGACCTCCTCGGGGCTCTGGTCGCTCTGGATGATGAAGACCCCGCCTTCCTGCATCCCCGCCAGTGGGTTGGAGTGGCGGAAGACGTTGCCGTCGGGCGACAGCACCACGCTGACGTGCTTGAGCTCCGCGTTCAGCCGCATGGGCTCGCGGGACATGGTGGCGTAGAACGTGGTGGGCTGGCCTTTCTTCTCGGAGCCGTACTTCGGGTTGGCCTTGACCTGGAGCCCGAAAAGCTCGAAGCCACTCAGGCCGATGTTCTTGCCCGTGGTGATGGCGCCCCAGCCGCCCACCGAGTGGATGCGCAGGCTTATCGTGTCCGAGGGCAGCAGGTTCAGGTCCCCCACGGACTCGAGGGCCCACTCTCCGATGTCGGGATAGGCGTCCTGGAGCTTCTCCTGCCAGATCTGGAGCTTGGGCAGGCGCGTGCCCTTCCGGATGAACTCGATGCTCAGGTAGTACTGGCGTCGGCGGGCTCCGTCCGGGAGCATGTTGTTGACGGCGGCCACGAGGTCGCCGGGTTGAAGGTCCCGGCTACCGAAGCCGAAGCCCGCGGAGTAGAAGTCCGGCACGTCGTCGCCGGACATGGGCGTCACTCCGGGATACGGCAAGCCAGCCCCGTTTCCGCCTGTCACCGGGAGCTTCGTGGCCTTCCGTCCGTTGCCGCCGCCCAGCGCCCGGAAGTTCTCCATGCCCTGGTTCATGGCGGCCCGGATCTCACGCAGGAGGGGGCCGTCCACGGCCAGGGGTTGGTCACAGCGCTCCAGGACCGTCACGCCCTTCCTGCCCTTGAGGAAGGCCGACACGAGGTCCGCAGGGAAGGGCCGGAACATGCTGATGTTGACCACGCCCACCTTGAGGCCGCGCTCGGCCCGCAGATAGTCCGCCACCGCCTCGGCGTTCGGGACCACCGAGCCCTGGCCCAGCAGGACCCACTCGGCGTCGTCCATGCGGTAGCCCTGGACCCGGGCGTACTTCCGGCCGGTCAGGGCCCCGTACTCCTCGAAGGCCTGGTCCGCCAGATCGCGCACGTGGTCGAAGTAGAAGGGCCGCTGTGCGGCGACGCCCTGCGCATAGGAGTCCTGGTTCTGCACGGAGCCCAGGAGAGCCGGGTAGTCCAGGTCGAACAGCTCGGGGATGCGGCGGCGCTTGTCGCCGAAGACCAGGCGCTGGGCCGGTGTGGGCGAGTCGATGATATCCGCGGGGTCTCCGAGGTACTCCCGGATCAGGTCGGGTTCGGGCAGACGCACCGTCTCGATCACGTGGCTCGTGAGGAAGCCGTCCTGGGCGGACAGCCCCGGGTTCAGGGACAGCTCGGCGATCCTGTGGGCAATGAGCGTGAAGTCCCCGGCCTCCTGCACGTCTTTGGCGAAGATCTGGAAGAAGCCAGCGTCGTCCACGGCGTGATAGTCGTCGTGGCCGGCGTGCACGTTCAACGCGTGCTTGGTCATGGCCCGGGCGGCCACGTTCAGCACGTAGGTGAGGCGCTTGCCCGCCGCGGCGTACAGCGATTCGTGCATGTAGGCGATGCCCTGCCCGCTGGAGAAGTTGGTGGCGCGGAGCCCCACCATGCTCATCCCCGCGGTGACCCCGGCCGCGGCGTGCTCCCCCTCCGGCTCGAAGAAGATCAGGCGTCGGCCATGTACGTTGGTCTTGCCGGCGGCCACGGCCTGCGCCCACCCTTCGCCCATGTTGGTGGAGGGCGTGATGGGATAGGCGCCAGCGGCTTCGCTGGCCAGGGTCTCGGAATGGACCACGGCGCCCGTCCCGTCCGTCGCGACGGCGAGGCCGGGGTACTTCACCGCGGGGGTCGAATCGCTCTTCCGTTCGCTGTGCCGCTCGCTCATGACACGGTACTCCCAGAGTGGATCAGGGCGGGCCGGCGAGCCTCACCGGCCGTCGCCTCCATTCCAATGAGTTGCGGAAACTGTTGTCCCTCCAGCCACACGATGGCCCCGGTGGGGCAGCGCTCCACGGCCTTCGGGTTTTCGAGCGCGATGAGGTCGTAGTCCACGACGGCCAGGCCGTTCTCCATGTGGATCAGGCCCTCCGCAGCGTCCTGCACGCACCGGCTGCACGCGTTGCACGCCACCTCGCACACGGCGGTGGCGTCGTCGCCTTCCAGCAGGTTCTTGCACTGAACGACGAGGTGGGCGTCCTGGGGGAGGATGGTGAACAGATCCAGGGGGCACGCCTCCACGCAGTCCCCGCAGGCGGTGCACAGCCCGGGATCCACCACCGGCAGGCCCAGCGGGCTCATGGTGATGGCCTCGAAGTCGCACGCGACGGCGCAGTCGCCCAGGCCGACGCAGCCCCAGGAGCAGCCCTTGCCGCCGCCGCTCACGGCCACCGCGGCGCCGCAACTGCGCACGCCGTGGTAGTCGGCCTTCCAGGGAGCCACTGCCGAGGAGCCGGCGCACAGCAGGCGCGCCACCCTGCGGGAAGCCTCCCCGGCTTCCACGCCCAGGTAGTCCGCCACGTCCGCCCGCTCGTCGTCGCCCATGACCGTGCAGGTGGCCGGCGGCGTCCTCCCCGCGATGACCGCCTCGGCGAAGGCCCGGCATCCGGCGAAGCCGCACGCCCCGCAGTTGGCGCCGGGCAGGAGGTCCGTCACCCCGTCGACACGGGGGTCCTCCCACACCTTCATGCGGGCGTTGGTCAGGGCGATGAGGGCCCCGAAGGTGAGGCCCACGCCGCCCAGGATGGCCACGGACAGCAGAACGGAGGACAGGGAGATCACGGTTCCCCTTCCTCAGGCCTCGTCCAGCGGGGTCTGCGCCAGGAGCCACGCCGCCAGGCGGTCCGTGCCCGTGACCGGGTCCTCCTCGGGGGCCGAGGCCTCCGCGGGCACCTGAAGCGTGGGCGCGGCCAGGTCCAGGAGGTGGGCCAGGTCTTCTCTCCAGCCGGCCTCCTTCCACGCCGCTCCCTCCAGGTTTGCCCGGAGGTCCGCCAGGTCACCTTCGAGACGCAGGCGCTCGCCGGGGGTCGCGCCCGCCCTGGGGTCGTGGACGAAAGGCACCACTTCGGAGGCGTCGCCGTCGAAGAGGGCCGCCACCGCCGGGCCGGAGAAGTCCCCGGCGAGACGAATGGCCGCAACGTCCCGGGTCTGCATCACGAAGACCCCGGGAGACACGAGCCGGGACAGAGCCGCCGGAGGCGCCACGCCTTTGACCACCAGCACGATCTTGACCGAGCCGTCCAGGAAGTCCGCCAGCCCGGCGGGCCGAAGATCCTCCCCCCGGACCTCCACGATCAGGGGAGGAGCGACCCGCCGTTCCGCGCGGGTCCAGCGCCGGAACGGGTGGCCGCTGAACAGCCCGTTGTGCTCCCCGGGGTCGTAGCTGCCCAGGCGAGCCAGCTCCGCCGCCCGGGCGGCCCCGAAGGCGCGGCCGGCCTCGGTGAGGGCGTCCTTGACCGCATCCCGTAGATCCTCGCCCTCGAGCACGGGGGTCGCGGCGCCGTCGCCGTTTTCCGAGATGCGGGCGCTCAGCACGTCCACGGCGCGCCGCACCACTTCGGT
>DASWKP010000122.1:0-1712 GCA_036396575.1 Longimicrobiales bacterium
GACCTGCTGGTGATCCCGGGGGGCGAGTCCACGAGCATCGGGAAGCTGGCGGTGAGCGCCGGGCTTGTGGAGCCGATCCGCGAGCGGGCGTCGGGGGGCATGCCGGTCCTCGGCACGTGCGCGGGCATGATCGTGATGGCCCAAAGGGTCGAGGGAGGCGAGCCGCTCCTGTCCCTCATCGACGTCACCGTGCGCCGAAACGCCTACGGGCGGCAGGTCGACTCCTTCGAGGCCGACATCGACGTGCAGGGCATCGACCACCCGGTCCGCGCCGTGTTCATCCGGGCCCCCATCGTGGAAGACGTCGGCGAGCGGGTGACGGTCCTGGCCGAGCACGAGGGCCACCCGGTCGTGCTGGAGCAGGGGAACCTGGTCGTGGCATCCTTCCATCCCGAGCTGGTGGGGGAGACCCGCCTGCACGAGTACGTGGCGGGAAAGGCGTAGATGTCCGGCCACTCCAAGTGGAGCACGATCAAGCGGAAGAAGGCCGCGCAGGACGCGAAGCGCAGCAACGCGTTCGCGAAGGTGCTCCGAGCCGTGGAGGTGGCAGCCAAGGAAGGCAGCGGGAGCATCGAGGGCAACCCTGTCCTGGCCTCGGCCGTCGACAAGGCACGCGACGCATCCGTCCCCTGGGACAACATCGAGCGCGCCATCAAGCGGGGCACCGGCGAGCTGGCCGGCGGTGCCAAGTACGAGGAGGTCACCTACGAGGGCTACGGACCCGGTGGGGTGGCCGTATTCGTGGAGTGCCTCTCCGACAACCGCAACCGCACCGCGCAGGACGTCCGTCACGCCTTCACTCGAAACGGTGGGAACCTCGGGGCGAGCGGGAGCACCGCGTGGATGTTCACCCGCAAGGGCGTGGTCCAGATCGAGAAGTCCGCGGCCCCGGATGAGGAGAAGCTCCTCGAGATCGCGCTGGAGGCGGGTGCCCAGGACCTCGGCGACTCCGAGAGCACCTGGGAGATCACGTGCGACCCCGCCGCCCTCCGCGCGGTTCGCGACGCGATCGAGGGGGCCGGCATCCCATTGCTGTCGGCCGAGCTCACGATGGTCCCGCAGACCCAGGTGCCGGTGGACGGCCCTGCGGCCCGGCAGGTCCTGGCGCTCCTGGACGCCCTGGAGGAGCTGGACGACGTCCAGAACGTCTACGCCAACTTCGACATCCCTGAGGAGGTCCTGGCTCAGGTGGGCTGAGCGCCGGGCCGAACGAGCCCACGGTGAGCCACCGGAGCCACGTGCCCCGGGTGATTGCCCGGGTCCATCGCCGCCCCTAGACTGAACACGTGTTCGAGCCGTGCGTGCTCGGCGTGGACCCCGGCCTGGCCTCCACCGGCCTGGCTGGCGTCACCCGGTCCCAGGGACGGGCCCGTGTGGTGTGGTCCGACACCGTGCGGACCCCTGCGGGCCTCCCCGAGGCCCAGCGCCTCCGACGCCTGGCCGAGGCGGTCCGGGGGGCCATCGCCTCGCTCCGTCCAGAGGCCATGGCGGTGGAAGCGGTGATGTGGGGCCAGAACAAGACCAGCGCGCTCTCCGTGTCGCGGGCCACCGGCGTCATCCTCCTTGCCGCGGCGGAGGCGGGGGTGCCGGTCGAGGAGTATGCGCCGCTCGAGGTGAAGATGGCCGTGACCGGCTCGGGGACCGCGGAGAAGGACCGGGTGCGGGCTGCCCTGGTCCGGGCCCACCGGGTGGAGGGCGTCCCGGAGCAGGCC
>DASWKP010000123.1:0-6645 GCA_036396575.1 Longimicrobiales bacterium
CTGCCCGACCCTCACTACCCCCTTAGACCCTGAGCGCCCCTGGACCTTCGCGACCTCCAGATCCTTCTCGAGCTTGATCTTCGCGCGGAGGTAGACGAGGGAGGTCCACGACGCGCCGACACCGAGGGTCTTATCGTCGGGACGCATCGAGACCTGGATGCTCCCGCCGAAGGCCGCCACGGTGCTGAAGTGCCCGGTCGTGCCGGTGACCACCGCCTGGTCGCCCTCGGAGGTCACCGACTGGTCATCGAGGACGCTCCAAGCGCCGTCCGAGTCCCGGCTGAACAGCGTCACCAACGGAACGCCTTCGGCCGGGTCGAAGCCGAGACTCTCGGTGTCCACCCGCCTGGTCACGGTCACTGGCTCGGAGAACTCGAGGCCGTCCGGCCCCAGCTCGTGCACCGCTCCCCGAAGCTCGAAACCCTGGAGCTCCTCGGGGAGCTCCTCCGGCGCGAGCGTCCGCACGGTGACCTCCTGGCCGGGCACGGCGCCGGCCGGGATCTCGACGCTCAGGAGCCCGTCGTCGCTGGTGACCACCAGCGCTTCCTGCGGCGTCGCGGGCGACGGTGTCCCGCTCCCCCCGCAGGCGGAGGCAACAAGGGCGACGAGCGCACCGAGGCCAACAAGTCTGCGGCGTCCCGGCCTCTCCCGCATCCCCGACACCTCACCCCCGATGGTGACCATACTGCGTCTCGTGCCTCTGGTTCCACATTCCATATAGACGATACGGTATAATCGCGTGATGGAACGAGAGTCGGCGAAGCGCATCATCGGTCGCGCCCGGAAGGGGGCGGGGCTGACGCAGCAGCAGCTGGCGGATCGGGCAGGCGTGACCCAGCCGAGCATCGCGGCCTACGAGACCGGCCGGCGGCAGCCCACGTTGCCCACGCTGTACCGGCTCCTTGCCGCGGCCGGGTACATCCCCCGGATCCAGCTGGAACGGATGCCGGAGGCCCTGACGACCGAGGAGCGAGCCGGCCCACGGCGATCGAACTCGCTCACCGCAGCGGCGACGGCTGGCGGGATCCGCACCGCCTTGAGGCGGGGCGACCCGGCCGAGGCGCTGCGCTGGGTGGCACAGCTCATCGACGGGATCGAACGGGCTCCGGCTGCCCTTCGCCCGAAGCTCGTGGCTCGGCGGCCGCTCCACACGGGCGAGCAGCGATGGGACGCGATGCTGGCGGGCGCCGTCGAACACGTGAGCCACCGGGTCGGGCTTCCCGTTCCCCCGTGGTCCGTGGAACCCGACCGGTTCCTCGATCGGTTCTGGTTCGTGATCGAGAGCGTGCTCGGCCGCCCGAGCCCGACGCTGGCGGTATCCGCGTTCATGGAAAGTCCCCCCGCGCTCGCCAACCGAGGGGTGTTCGTCCACGCTTCGTCCCTGGAGTCTGTGTAGATGCTCGGTCGAGAGGAAATCGTCGGCCTGCTCGAGGAGCTCGGCACCGAGCTCGACGGGCGGGGCGTTCGCGCCGACCTGTTCGTGGTGGGCGGCGCGGCGATGGCGCTGGCCTACAGCCCCCGTCGTTCGACCGAGGACCTCGATGCGATCTTCGAGCCGAAGCGCGTCGTCCGCGAGGCGGCCCGCACGGTGGCCGAGCGGCACGGGATTCCCGGGGAGTGGCTGAACGACGCCGTCAAGGGATTCCTTCCGGGGAAGGATCCGAACGCCACCGTGCTGTTCCATCACCCGGGCCTGCGGGTTCGGATCGCCTCACCCACGTACCTGTTCGCGATGAAGGCCATCGCCGCGCGTGTTGAGCGTGACGCCGACGATCTCCGCATCCTGTACCGCGAATGCGGGTTCGCCGATATCGACGAAGCCCTGGACACCGTCGAGCGCTACTACCCGAAGCATCTGCTAGCCCCCAAGACGGGGCTCCTGCTCCGCGAGCTCCTGTCGGACCTCGAGGATCCCCAGTAGCGCTCCCGACGGGAGCGGCCGCACGACATCATCGCGGGGGGACTGGGATTCGAACCCAGGAGCCGCTCGCGCGGCCAACGGTTTTCAAGACCGTCCCGTTCGTCCGCTCCGGCATCCCCCCGCGACCAGTCTACGGCCGGCTCCCTTGTCCGGCCGCCGGGCCAGGTGGGATACTCGACGCCACATCCCCATGACCCCTCGCGCCCTCCTCGCCCTGCTTGCCCCGGCCGCCCTGCTGGCCCCCGGCGTCCAGGCCCGGGAGGCGCCCGACCCGATCCAGGCCGGCGTCGAGGCCATCCGCGAGCACCACATGGTGCAGACGCCGGGGCAGATCCGCCGGTACTGGACCCCCGCCCGGATGGCGTCGGCCCGGCCCGCGGACATCGTGCTCGATCGCGGCGTTCGCCACGCCAGGGCGGCTTCCGCCTCCCCGGTCCCAACCGCGAACGCCTCCGCGGACTGCAAGCCCAAAGGTCCCCTCGCTCCCTACCCGTACGAGCGGTGCGAGGTGGAGGACACCACCTCCAAGCCGACCTCGGCTCATGGCAAGGTCTTCTTCAGAGACGGGACCCAGAACTTCGTGTGCTCCGGAACGGTCGTCACGTCTCCTCGTGAGACCCTTGTGTGGACGGCCGGCCACTGCGTGCTCGGTCGGACCACGGGCGCATGGGTGACGAACCTGGCCTTCGTGCCGAGTCGCAACGACAGCACCCCGGCTCCGTTCGGAACCTGGTCCGCCACTCGCCAGTTCACCACCTCGGCATGGAAGGACGACCGGAACCTGAACTACGACTTCGGCGCGTTCCGGGTGGCTCCGCGGAACGGGAAGACGATCCAGGACGTGGTCGGCAGCCGAGGGATCGCCTGGAACCAGCTCCGCGACGTGACGTACGTCTCCCATGGCTACCCGGCGCAGCAGCCTCCCCCCGAGTTCGACGGCGATACCCACTTCACATGCCGGGCGGGCTTCGCTGAGGACGACCCCGACCCCGTGGGCCCAGGGCCCGTCCCGATGGGCATCGGGTGCGACATGACGGGGGGATCGAGCGGGGGGTCGTGGATCGTCGACGGGAAGATCCGCTCGGTGAACAGCTTCAAGTACCAGCTCGAGCCCGAGGTCATGTACGGCCCGTATCTGGGCAACGCGGCTCGGGCGCTGTGGGAGGTGGCCGGCGGGCCCTGCGACATCAACGGCACCTACCGAAGCGAGACCCTGCGTGGGACCGGCCGGGGAGAGACCATCTGCGGCCGGGGCGGGAACGACGTGCTGATCGGCAAGCGCGGGAGGGACGTGCTGCGGGGCGGTTCGGGCAACGACGTCCTGCGGGGCGGGAGCGGCAGGAACCGGTTGAAGGGCGGCTCCGGGCGGGACCGCTGCAAGGTTCGCGCTCGGGACACCCTCCGGTCCTGCGAGGTCCGCACCTAGGCGGGCGTCAGGACCCGGACCTCCTCCGGCAGGTACGGGTGCAGGGCCTGGGGCACCTCCACGCTCCCGTCCTGGCGCTGAAAGTTCTCCAGGATGGCGATCAGCATCCGACCCACCGCGCACGCCGTCCCGTTCAGCGTGTGGACCGGCCGGTTGCCGTCGGGCAGGCGCACCCTGACCTCCAGCCGCCGGGCCTGGTAGTCCGTGCAGTTCGAGCACGAGGTCAGCTCCCGGTACCGGTCCTGTCCCGGCAGCCACACCTCGATGTCGTACTTCTTGGCCGCCGACGCCCCCAGCTCCCCGGTGGCCACGCTGACCACCCGGTACGGCAGGCCAAGACCGCCCACGATCCCCTCCTCGCACGACAGGAGGAACTCGTGCTCCTCCCACGACGCGTCGGGCATGGTGAACGAGAACATCTCCACCTTGTCGAACTGGTGCACCCGGAAGATCCCCCCGGTGTCCTTGCCGTACGTGCCGGCCTCCCGCCGGAAGCACGTGGAGTAGCCCACGTAGCGGCGGGGCAGGACATCGGCCTCCAAGATCTCGCCCATGTGCAGGCCGGCCAGGGGAACCTCCGACGTGCCGGCCAGGTACAGCTCGTCGTCGCGGGTCACGTAGATCTGGGCTTCGTCGGTGGGCAGGAACCCCGTCCCGCGCATGGCCTCCTCCCGCACCAGGACGGGGGGGATGACCGGCACGAATCCCCTCGGGGCCAGGGTATCCAGACAGTACCGGACCAGCGCCCACTGCAGCCAGGCCGCCTCTCCCAGCAGGTAGGCGAACCTCGAGCCCGACACCCGCGCGGCCCGCTCCACGTCGATGATCCCCAACGCGTTCCCCAGGTCCGCGTGGTCGCGCGGGTCGAAGCCGAACACCGGGCGCTCCCCCACCTCCCGCAGGACCTGGTTGTCGTCGTCGGTGGCGCCCTCCGGGGCCGTGGCGTGGGGCGGGTTCGGCAGGCGGGCCAGCAGCGCGGCCACCTCCTCCTCGGCATCGGTCAGACGGGGCTGGAGGTCGTCCAGCCGTGCGGACACCTCCTTCAAGGACGAGATCAGCCCGGCCCGCTGGTCGCCCCGTGCGGACGACACCGCCTTGGAGCCCCGGTTCTGCTCCGCCCGCAGGTCCTCGACCTGCACGGTCAGCTCGCGGCGGCGGGCGTCCGCCACCAGGAGGCGGTCCACCTGGGCCGGCAGGGCCGGGTCGCGCCGGGCCAGCGCGTCCTTCACCGGCTGGGGATCGTCCCGAAGGGCCTTGAGGTCCAGCACCTACGACGCGCGGACGGGGACGTCCTGGCCGAGGGCCATGCGGATGGCCTCGGTCTCCTCCTCGGACAGGTTGTGCTGGGAGTCGCCCCGGGCGACGGGCTTAGCGTAGCACCGGGTGTCGGCCCGGCCGTTGATCGAGGTCACCACGATGCCGTCGCCCGCCGCGTCGAGCAGGGCCGCCGAGAACGAGAGCCGGCCTCCCGTGTCCTCGAACGCGTCGTAGCGGACCAGGCCGACCCGCTGGATGGCCCCCCGGAGCTGCCCCCCCAACCGCCGGTCCTCGCCCGCCAGGCGCTGGACCGCTTCCTGGAGCTCCCGGATGGCCTGGGCCTGCTGGCGCATGGCCCTCAACAGCGTCTTGTCCGGCGAGCCCCCGTGCCGGAGGCGGCCCCGGGGCATGGCCGAGGCCAGGATGAACACGGCCAGCGCCGAGAGGGCCAGGCTGAGGAGGACGAGGAGCGTGAGCGTTCCGTTGGAGAAGGTCATGGGTTGTCCTGAGCCGGTGGTCCGGAGTATACCTGCCGGGACGGACCCGGCCGACGGCGCGAGGAGGAACGGTGGCGGACATGCCGGTGGAGGAGCTGCTGGGGAGCTGTGCGCTGTTCGAGGGCCTCTCCGCCAAGGAGCTGAAGGCGGTGAAGCAGGTCGGCAAGGAGGTCTCGTTCGCCCCCGGCAAGGAGATCGTGAAGCAGGGAGAGAGCGGGGTGGGCTTCCACCTGATCGTGGAGGGCCAGGCGGACGTGGAGGTGGATGGCGAGAAGGTGGCTGCCCTCCGCCCGGGGCAGTACTTCGGGGAGATGTCCCTGCTGGACGGCGGGCCGCGCTCGGCCACCGTCAAGGCCGCCACGGACGTCCGGACGTTCTCCTTGCCCGCCTGGGACTTCACCGGCTTCCTGGACCAGAACCCGTCGATCGCCCGGAAGATGCTGGTGGAGCTGTCGAAGCGGCTCCGGGCCGCCGAGAGCTCCCACACCCACTAGTGGACGGCGCAGCCACGGACCGGAAGGAGAGAGCGAGATGGATCCAGACGGTGTGAAGACGGTCCCCCTGTTCGAAGGCCTGGACGGGTCGCAGCGGGAACGCATCGCCCGGTGGGCCGACGAGGTCGAGGTGGATCAGGGAAAGCACCTGGTGGACGAGGGAGACTTCGCCCACGAGTTCTTCGTCATCCAGGAGGGCGAGGCCAACGTCACCCACGAGGGCGCGGTGATAGCCAAGCTCGGCCCCGGCGATTGGTTCGGTGAGATCGCGCTGGAGGAGACCGACCGGCGCACGGCCTCCGTGGTGGCCACAACGCCCATGCGCCTGATCGTGATGCTGGGGCGAGACTTCCACGAGATGGAGGCGGAGATGCCTCAGGTGGCCGGCACGATCCGCCAGGCCATCACCCAGCGGCTGGCCAACACCTAACCGGAGAGCCGGCGGAGCGCGCCGGGCACGGCTTCGGGAGGGAGGGCCGGCGAGAGCCGATTGCCCTGCAGGAGGTCGCAGCCCAGGTCGGTGAGCGCCCGGACCTGCCGCTCGGTCTCCACGCCCTCGGCCACCACCTTCATCCCCCATGCCCGGGCCAGACCGATGACCCCCGAGACGATGGCCGTGTCCTCGGCCCGTGCGCCCACCCCGCGGATGAAGGACCGGTCCACCTTCAGGAAGTCGGCAGGCAGGCTGCGGAGCTGGATCAGCGATGAATAGCCCGTCCCGAAGTCATCGATCGAGATCCGCACCCCCAGCGTTCGCAGGGCCCGCAGGATCTCCGCCCCCACCTCCCGCTGGCGGACCCACGTGGACTCGGTGATCTCCAGGTTCAGGGTGGCCGGATCCGAGCGGCTGGCGGCCAGGGCCGCAGCCGTGGTCTCCACCAGGCCCGCGTGGCCCAGCTGGATGGGGGACACGTTCACGCACACCACCAGGTCGGGGCGGCGAAGGGTCTCCCGCCACCGCTCGGCGTCCTGCGTGGCCTGATGGATCACCCAGGAGCCCAGGTCGAGGATCCGCCCGTTGCCCTCTGCCAGCGGGATGAACCGGGCCGG
>DASWKP010000124.1:0-6622 GCA_036396575.1 Longimicrobiales bacterium
CTCCTGGAGGTGGTGGAAAAAGCGGCCGGGGCCGGCCGCGGCACGGCGAGCAAGACGAAACGCGCGACGGTCAGCCCTATTGCGGAGATCGCTTCATGAACATGCTTCACGACCTGCGCCTCGCGGCCAGGAGCCTCCGGCGCAGCCCGGGTTACGTGGCGGCGTTCGTCGTCACGCTGGGCCTGGGGATCGGGCTCAACACCGCCATCTTCAGCGTGGTTAACGGGGTTCTCCTCCGGCCGCTGCCCTTCCAGGATGCCGAGCGCATCATGTACATGGAGCAGCCCGCCGTCCGGGCCGGGGTGCCCAACGCCAACTTTTCGTTCCACGAGGTGGCGGACTACCGGACCCAGGCCACCAGCTTCGACGAGCTGGTGGAGTTCGGCGATTGGACGTTTTCCGTGGTGGGGCTCGGCGACCCCCACCGGGCCATAGCGGGGCTGGTCACGTCGAACTACTTCGACGTCCTGGGGATCCGGCCCCTCCTCGGCCGCACGCTCCAGTCCCAGGACGATGGTACGGGCACCGAGCCCGTCATGGTGCTGACGCACGCGTACTGGGTGCGGGCCCACGGGTCCGACCCCGCGGTCGTGGGCTCGACGGTGGACCTCACCGGCGTGACGACGCGCGTTGTGGGCGTGCTGGAGCCCGGCGCGCACTACACGGGCACCCGTCGCCCCGACTTCTACGCCAACTACTCCACGAACAGCCACTACCAGGGCGCGTCCATGCAGGACGACCGCCGGCACCGCATGACCGACGTCTTCGCCCGCCTGGCCCCTTCCAGCACCCTCGAGGGTGCCACGGCCGAAGTGAAGGGCATTGCCTCTCGGCTCCACGCCGAGTATCCGGAGGCGTATCCCGAGGCCCTCGGCATGGACGTGGAGCTCACGCCGTGGCAGGAAACCCTCACGGCGGCCGCCCGCCCGACCCTCCTCATCCTCATGGGGACGGTGGTGGCGGTGCTCATCCTGGCGTGCGCCAACGTAGCGAACCTGACGCTGGCTCGGCTCATCCGAAAGGAGCAGGAGCTGGCCACCCGCTCCGCTCTGGGCGCCACGGCCTCGCAGATCCGGCGCTCGGTCCTGGCGGAGCATCTCCTGCTGGCTGTCGCGGGCTCGGCCGTGGGCTTGGTGTTGGCCGTCGCGGGGATGGATCTTCTGGTCTCCTACGCGGGTCGCTTTACCGTCCGGGCCGGAGAGGTCGGGATGGACTGGACCACGTTCGGCGTGACGCTGGCGACAGGGGTGGGCATCGCGGTCTTCCTGGCGTGGGCGCCCGGAATGCCCGTGGTGCCAAGATTGGACTCGTCGTTCGCCGCGGCCGGGGGAGCCCGGGTGGCGGGCACCCGGCTGCGGCGGCGCATCCAGAGGGGCCTCGTGGTGGTGCAGCTCGGCCTCTCCTTCGCCCTCCTCACCGGAGCGGGGCTGCTGATCCGCACGCTGGTGAACCTCTACGCCGTGGACTCCGGCCTCGATACGGACAACGTCCTGACCCTCGACGCTCCGGGCTTCGGGAGCAGCATGGAGGCGGAGCGCGAGCTGTTCGAAGGCGTCCTGGAGCGCGCTCGCCACTTTCCCGGCGTGCGCTCCGCCGCGGTGGCCTCGTGGCCGCCCCTGCGCACGGACGACCCCATCGCCTGGAACTTCCGGGTCGACGGAGGCGAGGAGAACGGCGCCCAGAGCCCCCGGGCGTCGTTCAACCGGGTCACGCCAAGCTACTTCGAGACCGTGGGCCTCCAGCTCCTCGCCGGGCGAACGCTGAGCCACACGGACATGGCCGCCCACGACTCGGTCGTGGTCATCAACGAGTCCATGGCGCGCGCCTACTTCCGAGGTGAGGATCCCCTGGGTCGTCGCATCTCGTGGACGTTCAGCGGCACCTCCTGGTCGCCCTGGGCCACCGTGGTGGGCGTCGTGGGCGACTCAAGGGACTTCGGTCTCGACCAGGCCGGCGTCCACGTGGTCTACCAGCCCGCGGTCCAGTCCTTCTACGGCCCCACGGTGCTCCTCAAGACCGGAGGGGACCCCCTCGCCCTCACCCAGCACGTGGTGGACGTGATCCACGAGCTGGATCCGACGCGCCCGGTGGACCAGGTGCAGACGCTGGCCGACCTCCGTGCGGAGGACGTGGCGCCGCAGCGGCTGAACGCGACCCTGTTCGGGGCTTTCGCCGCCCTGGCTCTGGCGATCGCGGCGGTGGGAGTGCTCGGCGTCCTGGCCTTCTCCGTGACCCAGCGCACCCGGGAGTTCGGCGTCCGCATGGCCGTGGGGGCGAACCGGAGCCAGGTGCTTGGCCTGGTGCTGAGGGAAGGCGTCATCCTGGTCGTGGTGGCGCTGGTCGTGGGGGGCGCGGCGGGCGTCGGGCTCAGCCGCCTCCTGTCGGGGCTGCTGTTCGAGATCGAGCCCCTCGATCCCGCCACGTTCCTGGGTGCCGGTGCCGTCCTGGGCGCCGTGGCCCTGGCGGCGGCGGTGCTGCCCGCTCGGCGGGCCACCAGGGTGGAGCCGTCCGTGGCGCTTCGGTCCGAGTAGCACCTCCGGCACGCCGCTCCGGGCCCGGGCCCCCATTTGCGCGGAGGTCCGGGCCGCCGCATTGTCGGTCCCCATCGCGACGTGGCGCGTCCGCTTCAACCTTCCCCAGGGAGTTCCGCGTGCGCTGGGATGACATCTGGATCCTGTATCGCCGGGAGCTCCGTTCCGCGCTGAGGGAGCGGAGCCTGGTGATCAACAGCATCCTGATGCCGGTCTTCCTCTATCCGCTCCTCATCTGGGCCGAGATGACGGGTATCGCCTTCGTGTTGGGGCTCGCCGAGGGGTTCACGTCCCGCGTGGCCGTCTACGATGTGCCCGCTGCCCACGCGGAGCTCCAGGACACTCTCGGGGCCCGTAGCGACGTGGAGATCCAGGACGACCTCCCCGTGCGGGACAGTGCCCTGGCCCGGGTCCGCAGGGGGGACCTGGACGCCCTCGTGGAGTTCCTTCCTCCCGGGGACGGCGCGGAGGCTCTGCCGAACAACTTCCGGGTCCGCGTGCGTTACGATCGGTCGGTGGAGCGGAGCCGGCGCGCCCGGACCCGCATCGAGGACGCGGTGGGCGACTACCGCACCCGCTGGTTGGCCCGCGAGGCGGACGCACTGGGGATCGCCGAGGCGGACCGGGAGGTCTTCCGGGTGGCCGGCGCCAACGTCTCCAGCCAGAGGGACATGGGCACCATGCTCCTGGGCATGATGATCCCCCTCTTCCTGGTGATCTCGGTGGCCCTGGGGTGCCTCGTGCCTGCCATAGACAGCACGGCGGGAGAGCGGGAGCGCAACACGTGGGAGACCCTCCTCACCGTGTCGGCTTCACGGCAGTCGATGGTCATCGCCAAGTACCTGTACGTGGCCACCGTGGGGGCCCTGGCGGGCATGCTCAACGTCACGGCCATGTTCGCCGCCATGGGGCCGATCATGCGGCCGCTCCTGGAGTTGGAAGCGGAAGCCGCCTTCTCCTTCAGCTTCTCCGTCCAGGCCGTTGCGGTCATGCTCGCGGGTGCCGTGGCGCTGGCGCTGTTCTTCGCTGCCGCCATGATGATCCTGGCGGCGTTCGCCCGGAGCTTCAAGGACGGCCAGGCCATGGTCACACCGGTCTTCTACCTGGCGCTCTTCCCGCTGCTGCTCGGCCAGCAGACGGACCAGACCCTGACGCCGGTCATCGCGGCGGTGCCCGTGGCCAACGTGGCCATGATGGTCCGCGACGCCATCAACGGCGTGTTCCTGTGGCCTCTCATCGCCGAGACGTTCGTGGTGGGATTCGTCATGGTGGCGATCTGCCTCGTGGTGGCCCGGATGGTCCTGGGCTTCGAGGACTTCCTCCTGGGCTCGCACGACGGGAGCTTCTGGCGATTCGCCAGGGCGAGGTTGCTGGGTCGCGGCAGGAAGCCGCGAAAGCATGCTGCGTAACGTGGGCTGGCAGCCCCGAACCCCCGAGGTACGGTCAATGGCCGAAGCAATGGTGAGGGTCGAAGGCCTTCGAAAGACGTTCTGGGACGAGTCCCGCGGCGAGGTTCGCGCCGTGGACGGCATCGACTTCGAGTGCCGGCCCGGCGAGGTCTTCGGCCTCCTCGGCGCCAATGGCGCGGGCAAGACCACCACCCTGCGCATGCTGGCCACCATCCTGCGGCCCTCGGATGGCCGGGCCATCCTGGACGGGCACGACGTCCTTGAAGAGCCCGAGGCGGTACGGCGCAGCCTGGGCTTCTACTCTGCGTCCACGGCCCTCTATCCCCGCCTCACCGCGCGGGAGACCCTGGAGTTCTTCGCGCGCGTCAACCGCTATCCCTCCGAGAGGGTGCCCGAGCGCGTGGACCACCTCATCGAGCGCTTCGGCATCGGCGAGTACGAGGGTGTCCGGGTGGCCAAGCTGTCCAGCGGCATGAAGCAGAAGGTCTCGATCGCCCGGACCGTCGCCCACGATCCGCCCATCCTCATCTTCGACGAGCCTACGGTGGGCCTGGACGTCCTGAACAAGCTCGAGGTGGAGAGGGTCATCGGCGAGATACGGGACGAGGGCAAGACGATCATCTTCTCCACCCACATCATGAGCGAGGCGGAGAAGCTGTGTGACCGCATCGCGATCATCCACCGGGGGCTCATCCTGGCCATGGGCACCCTGGTGGAGCTCCGGGAGCAGACGGGCCACCACTACCTGGAGGACATCGTCGTCCACCACGTGACCACCGTGGAAAACGCCCGGCACGCCAGCATCGACGCCAGCGGGCAGGTGGAGACCGCCCCGTGAGCCACGGCGCGCGCGGCGGGCGAGGCGTCCTCTGGACCCTCTTCCGCTATGAGATCCGCATGGTCGTCCGGGACACGCGCATGATCCTCATCGCGGTCGTGCTCCCGCTGGTGCTCTTCCCGGGCATCATCCTGGTGATGAAGCTCGTCGGCGAGCGGGAGGAGCGGCGCCTGGAGGAGGCCGTCTACGAGTACGCGCTGGCCGGGGACGAGTCGGAATGGGGCCGGGCCATCGTCCTGGAAGCCCTGCGCCTGGACACGGAGGACACGGACACGACCCGAGCCCCCGCGCGCTTCGAGGAGGTGGAGTCCGCCAACCCCGATTCGCTCCTCAGGGCGGGCGGGATCCATGTGCTGGTGGAGGCCTTCTCCGCGGCCGCTTACGACAGCATCCGAAGGGATGACCTCGCCTGGCGCGACTCCGCTCGCGCCGCCGTGCCGACCCTGCGCCTGGGCTTCCGCGCGCAGAGCGACTTCTCCCGGAACGCCCAGCGCCGACTCCAGGAGCGCATCCTGGAGGTGCGCTCGGCCCTGCGGGACAGCGTCTACCGGGTGAGCGGGCTTCCCGTGGAGCCCGCGCTGGTAGCGGTGGTGGAGGCGGACAACACCGCGAGCGCGGAACGGGAGGCCGGTGCGTTCCTGGGGCTCGCCCTGACACCGTTCCTGCTCTTCCTGATGCTAAGCGGCGGCTCCATCGTGGCCGTGGACGCCATCAGCGGCGAGAAGGAACGGGGCACCCTGGAGACGCTGCTCACGACGGCCGCGACGCGGCGCGAGATCGTGGTGGCCAAACAGCTCGCCATCGTGGCCGTGGGGCTCGCGGTGGCGGCCATCAACGTCCTGAACCTGCTGGTCTACCTGGTCCTGGGGGTCTTCGAGTTGCCCGCCAGCTTCGCGGTCGCGCTGTCGGCGGTGGACCTCGTGCTGATCTTCGTCCTGTTCGTGCCCCTCACGGTGCTGGTATCCAGCTCGCTCCTGCTCCTGTCCGGGTACTCGAAGAGCTACAAGGAGTACCAGATCTACTTCTTTCCGCTCTTCCTCCTGTTTCTGTTCCCGTCCCTGGCGTCCATGCTTCCGGGGATGGACCTGCGCTCGGCCATCGCGTTCGTGCCGGTGGCGGGGATCGGCGTGGCGGTGCGGGAGGTCATGGTGGGAGAGCGCGACTGGCTGTTCCTGGCCGTCGCGTTCCTGTCCACGGCGGGGACGGCGGCCTTCGCGGCTCGCCTCACGGAGCGCGCCCTGTCCACCGAGCGCCTGATCACCGGCGCCGAGCTGGACGAAGCCGACCTGACGGGCGGGCCGGCCCTCTTTCCCCGGCACGTCCTCAAGTGGTTCGGCGTGCTGTGGGTCGTCTTCTTCATCGCGGCCATGTGGTACGGTGAGGCCCTGGGCATCCGGGGGCAGCTCGTTTTCAACCTGCTGGTGATCTTCTTCGGCGGCTCCCTCCTGATGATCCGCCGCTACCGCCTCTCCTTCCGGGAGGCCTTCGCCCTGCGTGCGCCTCATCCCGCCGCGTGGCTGGCGGTGCTGGTGGGGGCTCCCAGCGGGTTCATCGTGGGCATTGGCCTCGCGAACCTGGTGAACCTGTACCTGTTCCCGGTGCCCGAGAGCGTGCTGGAGGCCTTCGGCGAGGTCATGCTGGGCGAGGACATGCCTCTGTGGCAACTCGTGCTCTTCCTGGCCGTGATGCCCGGGATCTTCGAGGAGCTGGCCTTCCGGGGGGTGCTGCTCCACGGCCTGAGGAAGAGGATGCGTCCGTGGCTCCTGTGCCTGGTCGTGGGCGGAGTCTTCGGGCTCTTCCACGTGTCGCTGTTCCGGCTGATCCCGACAGCTTACCTGGGTGCG
>DASWKP010000125.1:0-9122 GCA_036396575.1 Longimicrobiales bacterium
TTCCCGGAGCTGAACCGGGGCCGGGACATCACGATCTTCGGGTTCGATGAGGTCCGCTTCCATCCGGACGTGGACGCAGGCCTCTACCCCACCGCCGCCGTCCTCATGACCGTGGTCGCTCTGGTCCTCCTGCTGGCTTGCAGCAACCTGGCGAACCTCCTCCTGGTGCGGGGCATGGGCCGCATCCCCGAGGTGGCCGTGCGGCGGGCGCTGGGCGCGTCCAGAGCGGCCGTGGCCCGCCTCTTCCTGGGCGAGGCGCTCCTCCTCTCGGGACTCGGGGGGCTCCTGGGCCTGTTCTTCGCCCGCTGGGCCGTGGGCTTCGTGCTCACCCTCCCATTGCCCCTGTACGCGCCGTCGGGAATGGACCTGAGCATGGACCACCGCGTCTTCCTGTTCAATGGGATGCTGGTGCTGGTCACGGGGACGGTCTTCGGCCTGATACCGGCGCTTCGCTCGGGGAGGGTCGACGTGACCGACGCGCTCAAGGAGGGGGCGCGCTCCGTCTCCCAGGGGCGCGGCATCGCCCTCTTCCGGGGAACGCTCCTGGCGGTCCAGGTGGCCGTGTCCGCCGTCCTCCTGGTGGGGGCCGCCCTCGCCACCCGCAGCCTCGGGAACCTGCGCACGGTGGATCCGGGGGTGGACTCCGACCGCATCGCCTACGTTGCCACCAGCTACGCACAGGCGGGGCTGACCACCACGGAGGGCTCCATTCTGTTCGACGAGTTGAAGGAGCGGGTGCGGGGCCTCCCCGGGGTGGCCGACGCTGAGATCGCGTCCCGCCTCCCCGTGGGCGGGACCCTGTCGAGCACGACGGTGGTGGAGGGCTACCAGCCACCCTCCGGGACCGGCTCCGTGGAGCTGCCCATCGCCCTGGTGGGGGAGGCGTACTTCGCCACCATGGGAATCCCGGTGCTCCAGGGCCGGGCCTTCACGTCCGACGACCGCGTGGACTCGGAGCGCGTGGTGCTGGTCAACCGGACGGCGGCGGAGCGGTTCTGGCCGGGGCTCGACCCCATCGGGCGCCGGATCCGGCCCCAGGCGGCGCCGGACCGCTGGTCGCGGGTCGTGGGCGTGGTGGAGGACGTGCGCATCCAGGAACTCGGGGAGCCGCCCCGGGCCATGTACTACATCCCCCTGGCGCAGTCGGGGCTGTTTAGCCCCTACCTCGTCGTCCGGACCGATGGCGACCCGCGTGCCCTGGTGCCGGTGCTCCGGCGCGAGCTGAGGGCCGTGAGCCCCGCCCTTCCCGTCACCGAGCTGGGCACCCTGGAGGCGCACCTGGGCGAAACCGTGGCCATGCCCCGAGTGGCGGCGGCGCTCATGGGCGCCTTCTCCCTGCTGGCCGTGCTCCTGGCCACCATGGGCATCTACGGGGTGGTGTCCTACGGCGTGGCCCGTCGTGCGTCGGAGATCGGGATCCGCATCGCCCTGGGCGCGGGGCGGCTCCAGATGGTGGGCATGGTGGTGAGGGAGGTCGTGGCCGCCGTGGTGGTGGGGCTTGCCGCCGGGCTGGGCCTGGCGGTCCTCGCGGCTCCCGTGGTGGAACGAGGCCTCTACGGAGTCGCCGCTCTGGACCCGGGCTCCTTCGCCGCGGTGGCCCTTCTGCTCACCGCGGTGGCCGCGGTGGCGTCATGGCTCCCCGCACGGCGGGCCGCGGGGGCCGACCCGGTGGAGGCGCTCCGCATGGAGTGACGGCCTCGGCCAGCGCCTCGCGTAGGGCCTCGAGGCGGCCGTCGTCGTGGGCCCCGCCCCCCTCCGCGCGCACCACCATGTGGGGGCCCGCTCCCTCGAATCGCACGCCGTCGCCGATGTCCACGAGGTCGGGGACGTGATACGTCTGCGAGGCGAAGAAGGGCGCCATGCCGTGGTCCGAGACGACCACCACGTGGACACGATCGCCGTGGGGCAGCGCGTCGACGCCGTCCAGAAGCCGCCCGAGCTGCGCGTCCACGGCGGCCACGGCCTCCCTCATCTCCCACGAGTCGGTGGAAACCTCGTGCCCCTTCGAGTCCGTGCCCTCGAAGTAGAGAGTCACCAGGTGGGGGCGCGCCTCCGCGGGCCGGGACAGCCACTCCAGCACCTGATCCACCCGGTCGCCGTAAGGCACATTCTCATCGAAAGCATACCACCAGGTGGGCTGGATGCCCGCCACGGGCGCCTCGGTGCCCACGAAGAAGTAGGAGGCCGTCACCATGCCCTGCCGCTCCGCGGTGACCCAGATGGGCTCGCCCCCGTACCAGCTCCCGTCCTCTACCGTGGTCCGGTCGCTCAGCGAGTACTCCTCCCCCCGTTCCGGGTCCCAGAAGCGGTTCCCCACGAGTCCGTGGCGGGCCGGGTACATCCCCGTGGCCACCGAGTAGTGGTTGGGGAAGGTCTTCACCGGATAGGAGGGGATCAGGCCGTCGGCCCGGATGCCGGCCTCCGCCAGGCGGTCCAGGTTGGGGGTCTCGAAGAGGTCCTGGTAGTCGTAGCGGAACCCGTCGAAGGAGACGAGGACCACGTACGGAGCGTCCCACCAGTCGGGGGCATTGGCCCCGCCGGAGCTGCCGGGGCCCCCGCCGGGGCGCTGGGCGGCGGCGGGCTGGCCAAGGACCAGGAAGGCGGCGAGGAGACTCAGAATGCGCACAGTGGTAGGGATCCCGTGACGTGGCGGATGCTCGGCCCCTCCGCTGCTACTTCAACCGCGAAGGCCCGTTCCCGGTTTTTCGCCACAGGCCCGCTACCCCGTCGTAACGGTCGGATGACCCCCCTCGATGTCCCGCCTGGCCAGGAGCTCTGGCCCCCCGGCGTCAGGAGCCCATGACCAGGCGTCCCCCGTCGACCCACCGCTCGCCGCCGACCCACACCGACGCGTCCTCGAAGAAGTTCCAGCGGTAGTAGCCGCCGCCCACGGCGCCGCCCAACTCCAGGTTGTCCCCGATGGAGAGCCGCACGACCCCGGCGCCGTAGCCGTAGTATGGGATCCAGCGCCCCTCCTCGGGCACCGCCAGGAGGGGGTTGAGGCCCAGGGCGAACTCCCGGAAGCGACGGGCGCCCTCCCCGGCGGCGTCCAGCTCGGCCTCCACCGCGTCGGCGCCGCTCTCGGCGGTGACCGCCACGATGGTCCCGTCCTCGAAGTCCAGGGCCAGGTCCCGGACCGTGCGGCCCCGCCAGGTGGACAGGGGAAAGACGATGCGGCCCTGGACGGTCTCTTCCAGGGGCGCCACCCGGACTGCCCCCGCGGGCAGCTCGATCTCCCGGTCGATGAGGATGCGGGCCCTCTCCATGCGGGCGGCCGAGGCGTCCCCATCCTGGAGGTTCACCGGACGGTCCCCGATGCGGAAGCGGATGTCCGTGCCGGAGGGGGTGGTGACCCGCACCTCCCCGGCGCGCATGGCCGCCTCGAAGCGGCGCTGCCGCGCGGCCAGGTCCCGGTAGTCGGTCTCAAGGACGGCCCGCTGGTAGGCGAGGTCCACCTCGTACGCGGGCGGAACCGGCTGTCCCGGGATGGTGACCACGGAGCCGTTGGCCTCCCAGTGGAAGTGGATGACCCGGCCCCGACCGGCGTTCAGGAGGTCCTGGATGGCCCGGTAGGCGGGATGGTCGGAGGTCGCTCCCGGCAAGAAGATCGTGGCGTCGACGCGACCGTCGTACATGTCGCGGAACGTCTCCCGTGCGGCCTCGGCCGAGCGGGCCAGCGCCGCGCCGTCGGTCCCTCCCGGCCACGGATGGGACAGGACCTCCAGGTGGCCCATGTCCACGCCCCCGGCCCGTGCCACCGCCAGGCGCAGGGGGCGGACCAGTTCGGGCGCGAAGCCGGGGTGCCCAACGAGGAGGACCCGCTCTCCGGGGGTGAGGGCCAGGCTCCGGACCATGCGGTCCGCCAGGGCGCTCCAGTCCAGCTCGGCCCGGGCGGAGGTCTGAGCCTGGAGATGGGAGGCCAGCAGCAGGAGGGCTCCAGCGGCGGCCAGGGCGGCGTTTCGCGTGCGTGGCAAGGTCATCCTCCGCAGATCCAGGGGTCGTCGCCGGCGAGTTCGGTGAGGAAGGCCAGAGCGGTCTCTCCCACCAGGGCCAGCCGCTGGGCGTCGATGCGATCGGCGTCGTCGGTGGGACGGTGGTAGTCGTCGCTGCCCAGGTCGGTGAGGAACACGGCGGGGATGCCCCGCCGGTGGAAGTGGATGTGGTCGCTGGCCGTGAACCAGTTGTTCGGGTCGTCGGTGCGGAAGCGGAGGCGCCCGGAGCGGTCGTTGACCTGCCGCAGAGCGGCCCCGAAGGCGGGGCATACCAGCTCCGAGCCCAGAGCGTAGATCTCGGCCACGCCCTGGGGGGCGCGGTCGAAGCGCCCCACGCCGTCCAGATTGATGACGGCCCGGATCCGGTCCAGGGGGACGGTGGGGTTCCGTACGAAATGGCCCGACCCCACCAGTCCCACCTCCTCTGCGCCCCACAGCGCGAACACGACGGACCGGGCGGGGGGCGCGGCGGCCACGTGCCGGGCGATCTCCAGGACCAGGGCGCTACCCGTGGCGTTGTCGTTGGCCGAATTGTGCACGCCGGCGGGCCCGCCCAGCCGATCACGGCCCACGCCCTGACCGTCCAGGTGGGCGCCGATGAGGACGTACTCGTCCCGGAGTGCCGGATCGGTCCCCTGGACCACGCCGATCACGTTCCAGCTTTCCGCACCCGGACGCGTGACGGTGGCGGGCACGGAGAAGGCCTGGAGGAAGCTCCCGCCCTCCCCGGCGTCGGGGCCCGCCACCGCCGGGCCGGCACCGGCCGCCCGGAGCGCCGCGGCCCCGTGCCGGGCCGCCCACAGATACCCGTCGGTCCCGGCCGAGCGGCCCTCCAGAGCATCAGAGGCGAGATAGTCCACATGGGCCATGACGGAGTCGGGGTGGATGCGCTGGGCGGCGGCGCCAGCGGGGAGGAGCAAGCAGGTCCCCGCCAGACTCAACGCCACGAGCGGCCTTCCGTTGGTCATCGATCCCCTCCCCTCCCATGGCTGCGGGCCCCGGCGCGGCTGGGCCGGGCGGAAGAGGTCAATAAGGGAGTTGGGCGGTATCCGGCAAGATGGTCCCGGGATCATGAACGCAGCTCCGTGAGGGCCAGGTTCCTGGGAAGGTGACCGTCGAGGGGTATTCCGGACTCGGCCGCCGCGAGCCCGGGCACCGGCGTTCACCCCTCTCCGGGGATGACCCGCGCCCCCGCTGCGCACGCCCCCTCTTTCCAGGTGTGCGCGTCCGCCAGCCGCCATCGGGGCAGCCCGGCATGGCGTCCGAGGCGTGCTCAGGGCTGACCCGCTATCCTGCTCACCACAGCCGTTCGCAACCGTGGATCCAGACCCGCGACCAGACCGAGCCGGCGGGCCAGCGCGTCGCCACGGACGATGCCGCGATCGAGAAGCGCGGCGCAGAAATCGAGATCCTTGGGTCGACCGGCGATCGCCTTCGAGATCCACAGGTCGTGCGGCTCGAGGCACCAGGCGACCACCCCGTTGGTCCCCCGCGATTCGTAGTGGACCAGCCGTTCCTCCCATCCCGCCGGGAGCACGGCCGTCGTCTCCACGACGCCCTGGGCGTAGTACCCGAACGTGGCGTGGAACATGGACGCCTCGCCGATGGACCCGTCGAGGAGGTCGGCCATCCGCCCCTCCGAATCACCCCGGATCGCCACATCGACCTCGATGGATCGCATTGCCTCCTCGGGAAGGTCGCCGTCGATACTCCCATGGAGGGCCTGGCTGCCGATGACGAGGAGCTCCCGCACGTCGAGCACCGCGCCCGCCGCCCGCACCGTGTGCTCGAACTGCGCCCTCGTCACGCGCACCCACCCGCCGCCGCCACATCGGCGGCCGACTGCTCGGTGGCGAACTGTCGCAGTACGTCGGCCCGCTCGCGGGCCGACAGGATCCCCGCGAAGGGGGTCATGTGCCTGAGTTCCCGGGCCCATGGTGAGGGATCGGTGAGGATCGCCAACAGGGCCGGCAAGGGCCGGTCGAGAATCACGTCCCACTCCCGGAGAGGCTGGGAAGACCGGGAGGCTACGGACTTCATGCGATCCAGGGTCTCCCGAGCCCGCCGTATCGAGTCCCGGGGGTCACGGCGCAGCCGCTCGGCGATCGCCCGGTGCAGGGCGAGGGAACGGCGCTCCTCCCGAGTCAGGGGAGGATGGAAGGACACCGTCGCATGCAGGCCGGCGCCCCGCGCCAGACGCTCGACCGTTTCCAGGGTCGGGCTCTTTCGCCCGCATTCGTAGGCAGAGATGGTGGGCTGGGACGTGCCACCGACTCGAGCCAGATGGGCTTGGGTCATCCCCGAGACGCGACGCAGGCTTCGGATCACGGACATACCAGAAGATACGCTATCGAATATGAGAGCGCCAGGCTGCGGGTGGAGCTCCTGGGAGGAATGTGGAACCTCTGAGCGCCGAGCGTTGACCGGCGGAGGGGCTCGCCCCTAACGTATCATGAGGCCCTCCCACCCGAGTTGGCCGGCAGGGGCTCCCGCCGGCCGGCTCCGGTTCGTCGATCCTGACGAAGGGGACGGGGCCCAGCTTGCTCGCCTTCATCCTTCTGGTCGTCTGGCTGGGCGCTGCCGCGTCCGCCCTCCTCTGGGGACTCGATTATTACGTCCTCCCCCTGGAGGAGAGGGCCTTCTCTCCCCTGGCTCCCGTGTTCGCGCCCACGGGGGCGGTGGGGCACGGTCTGGGGGTGGTGGGCACCGCTATGATCGTGGTGGGCGTGGCGGGCTACTCGGCCCGACGCCGAATGCCCCTGCTCCGGTCCCTGGGAGCCCTCAAGCAAGGGCTCCAGGTGCACATCTTCCTATGCACGCTCGGGCCTCTCTTCGTTCTCCTCCACACCAGCTTCAAGTTCGGCGGCCTGGTGTCCGTGGCCTTCTGGAGCATGGCAGTGGTGGTGGCCAGCGGGCTGTTCGGCCGGTACGTGTACGTCCGCATTCCCAAGACCCTCAACGGGCGCTTTCTGGAGGTGGACCAGGTCCAGGAGCGCATCCGGGAGCTGTCGGACGAGATCCGCGCCCGGGTGACGGAGGTCGCAGCGGCGGGTAGCGGGCTTCCGGCCGCCTCCCTGGACGCCTCCCTGGACGCCGCCCTTCACGGCGGCCTGGCCCCGGGCGAGATCCGGGCTCAGCCCCGGGGCTTCTTCGCTGCGCTCCTGTGGGCCGTACGGGAGGACCTGCGCGCCCGTGGCCGCGAGCGGCGCCTGCGGCGGGCGGTTCGCCAGGGCCACGTCCCGCTGGAGTTCCGGCGCTCCCTCCTGGAGCTGGCGCGGGAGCGCGCACGGCTGCGCCAGCAGGCCATCGTACTCCAGCCCTTCCAGCGCCTCTTCCGCTACTGGCACGTGGTCCACCTGCCCCTGGCGGTGGTCATGTTCATCATCCTGGCCGGTCACATCGCAGTTGCGGTGCTGTTCGGCTACACGTGGGTGTGGGGATGAGGGGGCCGCTGCCCACGGCGGTGGCCGTAGCACTGGACATGGCGCTGCACAGGGCGCCGACCACCGCGCTGGCGGTAGCGCTCGCCGCCCTCGTCGCCGCCCGCCCCGCGCCCGCCCGAGCCCAGATTATCTCCCCCGGCGAGCTGTCCAGGGCCCACGCGGAGCTGGAGGGGATGCGGAACTGCACGCGCTGCCACGAGCTGCGGCGCCAGGGTGTGTCCCGGGAGCTGTGCCTTGCGTGCCACGAGCCCCTGGCCACCCGCATCGCGGCAGGCACCGGGTTCCACTCGACCCTGGCGGAGGAGGATTGCGCCGCCTGCCATAAGGAGCACTTCGGGGCCGACTTCCGCATGGTGCGCATGGACAGCGCCCACTTCGACCACGGGCGCACGGGCTACGATCTCGAGGGGCGTCACGGAGAGGCGGAGTGCCGGGACTGCCACCGGGCGGGCGCCGTGGCGGACCCGGCGGTGCGAGCCTTCAAGCAGTCCGCGGGCGCCCTGGGCCGGACCTACCTGGGCCTCCCCACCGGGTGTGTCGACTGCCACGGGGCTACCGACCCCCATAGTGGCCAGTTCGAAGGTCGCCGGTGCGAAGAGTGCCATGATCCCGGGGGGTGGGAGGGCGCCCGGGGCTTCGATCACGACCGGGCACGCTACCGGCCATTGGGACTGCACAGGTGGGCGGCCTGCTCGGGTTGCCATCCTCCGCTGGCCGGAGGGGCGGGGCCCGGGGCCGGCGGCACCGCCCGGGCGGAAGCGGTCCCGGAGCGAGGCGACGGCGGCAGCCCCGGCGCCGGACCGGCCCTCCGCTACCGCCCTCTGGACTTCGCCGCGTGCACGAGCTGCCACGAGGACGAGCACCGGGGCGCAATGCGGGGGGCCTGCGACGACTGCCACTCGGTGCGGGGGTGGCTCCCGGTGAGTCCCGGCAACGTGGAGGGCCGCTTCGACCATGCCATCACCGGCTTCCTTCTGGAGGGCGCTCACAGGGAGGTCGCCTGCGCGTCCTGCCACGACGAGGCGCGCCAGGCCGCGTTGGTCGGGATCCTCATCCGATTCGTGGCGGGCACCGAGGCGCGGGCCTTTCCCCACCCCGAGACCGGGGCGTGCGCCTCGTGCCACATGGAGCCCCACGACGGGGTCTTCCTTGACGCGCCCGGCGGCGGCGCCTGCACTTCCTGTCACGGCCAGGAGGCGTGGCTACCGGCGGACTACGATCTGGCTCGCCACGACCGGGAGGCCCGCTTCGCCCTGGACGGGGCGCACGCGGCCGTGCCCTGCGCCTCGTGTCACGGAGACCCGTCCGGCGCCATGGTCTTCGCGCTGGGGCTGCCCTCCTGCGCCGACTGCCACCGGAACGGGGACCCCCACGGCGAGCAGTTCCGGGGACGGGAATGCGACGAGTGCCACTCCGTGGAGCGCTTCGCCATCCCTGACTTCGACCACGGCCGCACCGCCTGGCCCCTGGACGGCGCCCACGCCGGGGCCCCGTGCTCGGCCTGCCACACCCGGGAGGCCATGGCGGGCGGGGTGCCCGCGGTGCGCTACCGGCCCCTGGGAACCCGGTGTGTGGACTGCCACGGAGGTGGGTCGTGACGAACGGGAAAGAAGGACAGGCGCGACGGAGGAGGCCAGAGGTGACGCCGAGTCCGGAGTTGTCGCGGCCGGGACCGGGGGCGAGGCGG
>DASWKP010000126.1:0-5468 GCA_036396575.1 Longimicrobiales bacterium
TATGCTTCCACTCCTGCCATCTCCCCCCCGGACGCGTGGTACGCGCCGCACGCGCCGCACGCATCGTACGCATAGCACGCGCGCGCTGCGCCGCGGGCCGTGGGTGCCGGCCCTGTTGGCCTTCGCCCTGCTGGCCTGGATCGCGCCCCGCCCCGCCAGCGCCCAGGACGACTATGCGCGCGTGGGCATCACCGTGGGCGGAACGAGCTTCGTGGGCGTCGCGCTGGAGTTCTTCCGCGGGGACCGCAGCATCGAGCTCACCGTGGGCACCTGGGCCGCCCGGGACCTGGCGATCTCCGTGGTGGGACGCCAGTTCTTCGGGGAAGCGGCGGCTCGCCCCGTCGTGGGCGGGGGTCTGTGGACCGTGCTGGCCTGGCCCCCGGGCGAGCGCATGTCCGTGGCGGTCGTCCTCCGGGCCCCCGTCGGCGTGGACTGGTGGGCGGGTGGAAACCACTACTTCGGCTTCGACCTCAACGTCAACCGGGCCCTGTGGGTGCGACGCTCCGAGGAGGCGGCGGACCTTCCCGTCAACCGGCGACTCGTTCCGCTCCCGGGCTTCTCCTACCGGTGGAAGCCCTGAAGGCGGGACCCCGTCACCATTCCTCCGTCTCCTCCCAATCCTCCTCCCAGAAACGCCGCTCCTCCTCCTCGATCTCCTCCAGGTCCAGGGGCTCCTCGCCATCCGCTCGGATCACCCCCTCCTCCACGATCCTCCGGATGGCGTCGTCGTCCAGCGCGGGCCCGTCGGACCGTCCGGACCCCGGGCGGAACCGCCGGCGGGACCACCCCGCCAGCGCGAGGGTCCCCAGGACGATCCAGAAGAGGCTCCACGCCACGACACGGACCTCACACGACCGGCTTCATGCCCACGTACTTGAGGCCGCTTCCGGTGTTGAAGAGGACCACCTCATCCTCCGGGGAGATGAGCCCCATCTCCATGAGGTGGGGCACGGCGGCCGCCGTCGCGCCTCCCTCGGGAGCGGCGAAGATGCCCGTGTCGCTTCCCATGGCGAACACCCAGCGCTCCATCTCGGCGTCGGCCACCGCAACCGCACCGCCGCCGGACTCACGCAGGGCCCTGAGGATGAGGAAGTCGCCCACCGCGCCCGGGACCCTGAGGCCCGACGCGTACGTGGTGGCTCCCTCCCATGGCTCGGCGAACTCCTTGCCTTCTTGCCAGGCTCGCACCATGGGGGCGCAGCCCTCCGCCTGGACCGTGAACATCTTCGGACGCTCGGAGCCGATCCATCCCAGGGCCTCCATCTCCTCGAAGGCCTTCCACATGCCGATGAGCCCCGTCCCGCCCCCGGTGGGGTAGACGATGGCATCGGGAAGGCGGCCACCGAGCTGCTCCACCAGCTCGTAGCCCATGGTCTTCTTGCCCTCGACGCGGTAGGGCTCCTTCAGCGTGGACAGGTCGAACCACCCCTTCTCCTCCACCCCCCGCTTCACCACCCGCCCGCAATCCGTGATCAGCCCGTCCAGGAGCTGGACGTCCGCTCCCAGGGCGTTCATCTCCTCGAGGATTGGCGCCGGCGTGTCGTTGGGAACGACGACATGCACCGGAAGCCCCGCGGCCGCCCCGTAGGCCGCGGCGGCGCTTCCGGCGTTGCCCGCCGAAGGCAGCGCCAGCTCCTTCGCGCCCAGCTCGGCGGCACGGGACACCGCCAGCCCCAGGCCCCGGGCCTTGAAGCTGCCCGTGGGGTTCTGGCCCTCATCCTTGACCCACACGCGCCGGACACCCAGGCGCGCCGCGGTGCGCGGCGCGTCGACGATGGGCGTCAGCCCTTCGCCCAGTCGGATCTGGTACGAGCGGTCCCGCACGGGAAGGACCTCCTCGTAACGCCAGAGGTCGGGGCTCCGGCCGGAGAGGTCCTCGAGTCGGAACCTGCCCCGGAGAGTCTCCAGGTCGTAGCGGGCGAAGAAGGGCTTCCCCGCGGGCGAAAGTCCGGCCAGTCGTTCACTGTCGAAGCGTTCGCCGGTGCCCGTGCACTCCAGGTGGGTCGCGCCGGGTAGATCACTCATGGACGTCGTCCTCGGATGTCGGTCTGGTGTCGCCGGACAGCCTCCGGCGATCGCCCCCCGAATCCGCACGCCCATCCCGGTGTATCCTTCACGTCGACTGCCCTGGCGTGGCGTGAGTGCCGAGAGGCGCCCAAAGCTACCGGAGGAGGCCCGCCGAAGGGAGGCCGTCCCCCCCCCGGTCAGGCAACCGCAGCGTGCCTCGCGGGCATCCAACCTCACACGATCCCGAAGAAGAGGGGCGCGGGGCAGGCTCCAGCGCGCGACCCGACCTGAGGAAGCGAGCCCTGAGCGAAGCACAACTGATCAGAAAGGCGTGCCAAGGCGACGCCCAGGCGGTCCGGGCCCTGTACGATCGGTACGCTCCCCGGGTCTACGCCGTGGTGCGCCGCATCGCCGGGGACGACGACCTGGCACAGGACTACGCCCAGGAGGCGTGGATCCGTGCCATTCGGGCGCTCCCGACGTTCCGGGGCGACGCGCGCTTCTCCACGTGGCTGCATCGCATCGCGGTGAATGCGGCGCTGCAGGCGGCCCGCAAGGCGGAGACGCGCACGCGGCGGCAGGCGCCCATGCCAGCGGACGTCCCGGTAGGTCCGGGGCGGGGCGACGCGCTGCTTCAGAAGCGGCTCGAATGGGCTCTGGGCGAACTGCCCGAGGGCATGAGGAGGGTTCTCATCCTCCACGACGTGGAGAGCTATACGCACGAGGAGATCGGCGACGTTCTGGGTGTGACGTCGGGAACGTCGAAGTCCCAGCTGTTCAAGGCGAGAGCCAAGATGCGAGAGATGCTGTCGGGCCTCGACAACGAAGGCGAGCAGGAGGAAGCGGAAGCATGGACCATCTGAGCACCGAGGGGCTGGCGCGCCTGCTGGATCAGGGCGCCTCCCAGGAAGAGTACCGGCATCTGGCCGACTGCCGCGCTTGCCGGGCGGAGATGGACGCCATCCGGGACCAGACCGAGGCTCTGGGACGGCTCCCGGACCTGCGGCCCCCTCCGGGCGACTGGAGCGTCCTGCAGGCCCGTCTCGTGAGCGAAGGGCTCGTGCGGGCCGGCGGCCAGGTCACCCGTGCCTTCGGCCCGGCTCCGGGGTGGATGCGCGCGGCCGCCGCCCTCGTCCTGTTCCTGGGCGGTGCCGTGGCCGGGGGCGTGGCAGCCCGTGGCGTGGGGCTTCCCTTCTCCGGAGATCGAGTCGCCCGCGAAGGCAGCTTCCTGGTTCCCGCCAGTGACGCCGGAACCGTGGACGATGCCTTCCAGTGGGTCCAGCTCACCGAGCGGCAGTACATGGACGCCCTGGTCCGGTATCGCCAGCTGCGCTCGGACCAGGGAGGGGCGATGGCGACCTCGGACGCGGAGAGCCGCTACGCCGCCCTGGAATACATGGTGCGCGCGGGCCAGGCCGCCCTGAGGGAAGCGCCGACCGACCCCTTCCTCAACGGACTCGTGGCCAGCACCATGGCCGAGCGTGAGGCGTGGCTGAAGCTCATCTCGTCCAACGGGAACGACAACTGGTTCTGATCGTGGACACCCAGCCGATCCGACCGGAACGCCGCCTCCGGGCACGACGTCGGGCACCGCTCCGGGCTGTCCTGGGGATGTTCCTGTGGACGGGCCTGTCGACGGGCCTGTGGACGGGTTTGGGGATGGGCCTGGCGGCCGACGCCTCCGGCCAGCAGCAGCCCGTCGTGGTGCCGCGCCACCCGTCGGCCGGGTGGATCGGGTTCTCCTACAACGTGGTGGTGCCAATCGGCTCGGACTCCGGGCCCCGGATCGTGGTGGAGCGGATCGTGGACGGCAGCCCGGCCGAGGAGGCGGGGTTCAGGGCCGGGGATGTCCTGCTGAGCATCAACGGGCGGGACGCCACGCCCGCGGTCTTCGACCGCTTGCGCTCGCGGCTCGCCCCCGGCGACTCCGTCACGCTGGAGATCCTGCGAGGCGACTGGCGCCGCACCATCCCGCTGGTCGCGGCGCCGCAACCCTCCGACCGGATGGTGGCCCTCCCCCGGGACCTTTTCCTTCGGGTGACCTCCACCCTCGAGCGCCTGGACTCCATTCGCGTCCAGATCTCCGCCACGGGCGACGGGAAGGTCTCCACGATGATCGTGTCGGGGTCCGCTCCCGCTCTGATTCTCGACCCGGACGTCCGGGTCCGACGCTCCGTGTCCGGAGATTCCACCTCGAACCGGTGGCCCGTGGCCACCTACTCGTGGACCGGAGAGCTCTCCGTCACCCCGGACGAGGCGAAAGAGGGCAAGCCGTTCCGCATCTTCGTCCTCCAGCAGGAGCGCCCGGACTCCCTGCGGGCTCGCATCTCGAACCTGGAGATCGAGGTTCGGGAGGTCCGCGAGGAGGAGTCGCGGCGTTTGCGCGCTCTCGACCGGTCGATGGGGGCGGGGGCCGGCTCCGTCCAGGAGGACGAGATTCTCCGGACCCACGCGGCGCGACGAGCCGAGCTGGAAGGCGAGGTCGAGCGCCTCCGGGAGGCGCTGAAGGAGGCCTTCCCCGACATCGCCACCGCGTTCACCCGGCTCCGGGGCTTCGATCAGGAACTCCGGGCCACCGTCCAGAGCGATCGGGTCGATGTCCCGAACGCCGTGATCGGGGGTCTTTCCTCCGCCCCACGTCCCCTGAGCGCGCACATCTGGGGAGAGAACCGGGTCGCGGGGGCCCGCATCGTGGCTCTGAACCCGGAGCTGGCCGCCTACTTCGAGGTCGACGGAGGGCTCCTCGTGACCGACGTCACGCCCGGCACGCCGGCCGCGGACGGCGGCATCCAAGCCGGCGACGTGATCCTACGCGTGGGGGGAGGCGTGGTGGCGACGGTCGACGACGTGCGCCGCGCACTGGTCAGCCACCGCGCTGGGCCGGTCCCCGTGCTACTGGTCCGCCGGGGCGAGGAGATCCAGGTGCGCCTCCCGGGCTGACCCGAGCCTCCGCGGGCTCGGGTCGACATCCGTCGCCGGGCTACTCGTAGCGCAGCGCGACGATGGGGTCGAGCCTGGCCGCCCGCTGTGCGGGCCAGATGCCGAAGAACAGGCCGATGCCGGCGGAGAACACGAGGGCCGCCACCACCGCCTTGGTCGACACCGCCGTCTCCCATCCCGCGATATCGGACATGAGCCGCGCGCTGCCCCAGCCCCCGAGCACCCCCACCATCCCACCCAATACGCACAGCACCAGGGCCTCGATGAGGAACTGGAAGAGGATGGCCCGTCGAGTCGCTCCCAACGCCTTGCGGACGCCGATCTCGCGGGTGCGTTCGGTGACGCTCACCAGCATGATGTTCATGATGCCGATGCCGCCGACCAGGAGGCTCACCCCCGCGATCCCAGCCAGCAGGTACGTGAAGATCTGATTCGTCTCGTTGAAGGTGGCCAGCAGGTCCGCCGAGTTGCTGAT
This sequence comes from Longimicrobiales bacterium, assembly GCA_036396575.1. Classification (GTDB taxonomy): domain Bacteria; phylum Gemmatimonadota; class Gemmatimonadetes; order Longimicrobiales; family Gaopeijiaceae; genus DASWKP01. Next base: position 5,423 of record DASWKP010000126.1, read on the forward strand.
GTTGAAGTCGGCTTCATCTCCGGGAGCGATCCTGTGCTCGCGCCGC
>DASWKP010000127.1:0-2167 GCA_036396575.1 Longimicrobiales bacterium
GGGGCGTGGTCGCGTCCGAATGCCACCGAACTTCTACGACAGGACACTAACCTCCGTCGGGGCCCACCATGCCGCCGTACACCAGCGAGCCGGAGGAGCGGGAGGGACGGCGCCAGATCGGGACCACGGTGGTCTTCTTCCTTCTGGCCCTGTTGGTGACGTACCTGCCACCGGGTCCGCAGCAACGCATCGCGGCGGCCTTGCGGGGCACCGTCCTGCGTCCCTTCCTGGTGACGCAGGAGACGCTGGCCGCTTCCCGGGTGCGCGCGGTGGAGTCGACGGCGCTTCAGAGCCGACTCGACTCTCTGGTGGCTACGGTGATGTCGACCACGACCCTGGGGGAGGAAAACCGGCAGCTCCGCGGGCTGCTGTCCCTGGCGTCCAGGATGGGGCCCGCGTATGTGGCCGCTTCGGTGATCCGTCCTGGCACGCCGGGCTCGGAGAGCATGTTCCTCCTGGACGTGGGGACCGAGGAGGGAGTGCGGGTGAACGCGCCCATCATCTCCAGGTTCGGGCTCGTGGGCGTGGTGCGCGAGGCCGGGCCCGAGAGCTCCATCGGCATGGACTGGACCGACCCGGACTTTCGTGCCTCGGCGATGTCCCTGGACGGGAGCGCCTCCGGCCTCGTCCTGGGGCGGCGGGGGGACTTCCGGGAGCAGGATGAGCTGATCTTCGACGGTACCCGCTACCACACCCGTCTCGTGAACGGCACCGACATCGTCACCAGCGGCCTGGGGGGCGTCTTCCCCAGGGGGATCCCCATCGGCCGTGTCGGCGGCCTGGCCGAGGCAGACGCCGGCTGGCGCAAGAGCTACTGGCTCGAGCCCATGGTGGATCCGGGGAGCGTCACCCATGTCCTGGTGGCCACGGGCTCCCTCCTGGACCGGGGGGACCTGACGGCGGTCTGGCCGCCGGACTCCATCCTGACGCTGTCCGACTACCTCCGCCTGGAGCGAGCCCGGGAGGACAGCCTCCGGGCTCTCACCGACTCGGTGCGCGCCCTGCGGGAGCTCCTGCGAGGCTCATCGGGTGGGGAGGGGGCTGCGCGCCCCGACACCACCGACGCCGGGGAGGTACGGTGAAGGACCCGTGGAGGGTCTGGGGCGTCTTCGCGATCCTCGTGGTCGTTCACTTCTTCCTGCACCTGGGGCTGGGTCTGGGTCCGGAGGCTCCCGACCTCCTCACCGTGGCGCTCCTGGTGGCCGCCAGGGAGGTCTCGATGGGCAGCGCCGCGGGGATGGGCTTCGTGTTGGGGCTCCTCGAGGACGCCTTCAGCGTCCTGGCGTTCGGAGGCAACGCCCTGGCCATGACCGTGGTAGGCGTGGTGGGGGCGCGTACGCGGGACCTCTTCGTGGGGGACTCCATGGTCTTCGTGGTGTCCTATCTGTTCCTGGGCAAGTGGGTGCGGGACCTCATTCACTGGATGGTGGCGATGGACGGCATCCCCCAGTCCTTCACCCAGGCGGTCCTCGTGCAGGCGACCCTCGCGGCCGTCTACGCCACGGCGGTGGGCATCGTGGCCGTCATTGCCACCGGGACCCGCTGGGACCCGGAGCGGTGACGTGAAGGCGCTTCACCCCCACGTCCGGAGAGGGAGGGCCCTGGGCGCCCTGGGTGCCGTGGCGATTCTGCTGGGAGGCCTGGTGTTGGCCTTCTTCCGGATCCAGGTGGTGTCGTCGGGTTCCTACGCGCTACGAGCCGAGTCGAACCGCCTCCGCCCCCTCCCGGTACCCGCGCCCCGAGGGACGATTTTCGACCGGAACGGGCGTGTCATGGCCGACAATACGCCCGGGTACTCCGTGACGCTTCTCCCTTCGCCGTTGGACTCCATCACAGGCGCTCTGGAGCGCATGGCACCCATTCTCGGGCTCTCGGAGGCTCGGATCGCTCGCCTGGTCGAGCTCCGGGAGGAGGCCCCCCGGCAGCCGCTGCTCGTGGACCCGGACGTGCCGTTCGACCGGATCAGCCAGTTGGAGGAACGGCGCTACCAGTACACGAACCTGTTCGTGGAGATGCGCCCCCGCAGGCGCTACGAGGTCGGTCCGGCGGCGGCCCACGTCCTGGGCTACGTCGGAGAGATCACCGCCGACGAGCTCCGTTCGCCCGACTACCCGCTCGCCCTCTATCAGCAGGGCATGCTGGTGGGAAGAGCGGGCGTCGAGCGTCA
>DASWKP010000128.1:0-5711 GCA_036396575.1 Longimicrobiales bacterium
CCCTCCCCCGCCACCAACCGCACCGCCAGACCCGCCAGTAGCACCACCACCGCCGCCCAGACCAGCCAGCCCACGTCCGCGTACATCCCCGCCACGGCCAGGATGCAGCCGGCCCCCATGAGGCGGACCCGCCACTCCAGGTGGCCCACCCCGCGGTCCCTCGACCTGTCGGCGAAGATCATGCGCCGTCGTCGGCGGGCGGCGGCCCGGAACGCTCCAGAAAGCGCCGCACGCCTTCCCTGCACGCCTCGGTGAGGCGCGCCTGGACGTTGACGTGGGCGGCGCGCTCGACGCCGGCCTCGACGCCCAGGTCGTCCAGCTCGTAGAGGAGGCCCTTGGTGAGGGCCACGGCCGACGGGGGGCGCCTGGCCAGGTCCTCCAGGTAGTCGGCGGCCGCCGCGTCGAAGCCCTCGGCGGGGAGGACGCGGGTCACGAGGCCCACTCCCTCGGCCTCCCGTGCCGTCACCCGTTGCCCCCGGACCACCAGCTCGAAGGCCCGGCCCTCCCCCACCTTGCGGCGGAGGAGCGCCATGACCATGGCGGGCACGAAGCCCAGGTGCACCTCGGGGTAGCCCAGCTCGGCGCCCTCCTCGGCCAGGACGATGTCGCAAGCCGTGGCCAGGCCGCACCCGCCGGCCAGCGCCCTTCCCCTCACCACGGCCACCACCGCTTTGGGCAGGCTCCTCATGGCCAGAAGCACCGCCCCCAGGCGGCGGGCGTCCGCCAGGCTCTCCTCGGGGCCCATGGCAGCGATCTTCTCCAGCTCCGCCAGGTCCGCCCCGGAGCAGAAGTCCCTCCCCGCGCCCCGGAGGGCCACCACCCGGACTCGGTCGTCCGCAGCCGCCCGCTCCAGCGCTTCCGCCAGGGCCTCCACCAGAGCGCCGTTGAGGGCGTTGCGCTTGTCCGGGCGGTTGAGCGTGAGGGTGGCCACGCCCTGCGAGGACACCCCGTAGAGGAGGACCGGCTCGCTCACGGCAGGCGTCCCCTCCCCCGCGCCGCCTCCCCCACCTCGTCGGGCACCTCGATTTCCATGCGCAGGAGGGCCGTGGAGAAGACCTTGCCCTGGGCGTCGTTCATGAGGGACACGGTGCCGCCCCCATCCAGGGCGTTGTGGAGGAGGAAGTTCAGGGCGTGGAGGTTGGGCAACTCGAAGCGCTCGACTTCCCCCACCATGTCGCCGAAGTGCTCCTTGACCGCGGCGACGGTGACACGCTCGAGGAGCAGCCCGTAGTGCTCCGCCTCGTAGGCGATGACGCCCACGTTGGCCGTGTCTCCCTTGTCGCCGGAGCGGGCATGGGCCAGGTGCACCAGTCGGACCTTCATGGGCGACTCCTCATACCTCCAGCACCTCCACCTCCAGCAGGGGCTCCACCACCTCCCGCCGGAGGAGCGCCGGCCAGTACGCCATGATCTCCTGCACCCGGGGGCGGCCGCCGGCGAAGCCGGTCACCGACGGCGGCCCCGTGAGCACCAGCGGCGCGATCTCCCGGGAGAAGCGCTCCACGGCGTCCCGGTGGTGGCTCCGCACGCCCACCCGGAGCTGAACCTCGGGAAGGTCGGCGGGCGGCTCGCCCACCAGGGCGCCGTGCGTGGAATCCCACCCCACCAGCTCGGTGCGCACGGCGTCGAACGTCAGACCCAGACGGTCCAGGCGCTCCCGCAGGATTCGCGCGGCCGCGCGCGCCTTGGCCGCGGCGTCGGGCCACGCGTACGTCAGGCTGCCCACGGCCTTCCAACCGTCGCTGTAGGCGACGCTCACCTTGAGGAAGTCCGTGGCCGAGCGCCCTCGGATGCCGTGGACCCGCACCCGGTCGCCTCCCAGGTCCTCCAGGCGGATCGTGGTGAAGTCGGCGATGACGTCGGGAGTGATGTACGTGGACGGATCCCCCATCTCGTAGACGATCTGCTCGGTCACGGTGGCCACGCTGACGCGACCGCCGCTGCCCGGGTGCTTGGTGACCACGAACTCGCCGTCCTCCCGGGCCTCCACGATGGGAAAGCCCACCTCCGCCAGGTCGGGGATGGTCCACCAGTCCGCCAGGCAGTTCCCGCCGGTGCTCTGTGCGCCGCACTCGTTGATGTGACCGGCCACGACCCCGGCGGCCAGACGGTCGTGGTCGTCCGGCGCCCACCCGAACTCGTGGATCATGGCAGCGTAGGTGAGCGCCGTGTCGGTGGAGCGGCCGGTGACGATGACGTCGGCGCCCTGGGACAGGGCCTCGACGATGGGCCGGGCGCCGATGTAGACGTTGGCGCTCTGGACCCGGTGCCGGATGGCGGCCAGAGGCTCGCCGGTCTCCATGTTGGCCAGCTCGTGGCCGGCGCCGAGCAGCTCGTCCAGGCGCTCCAGGATGTCGTCGCCGGTGACCCGGCCGATGCGCGCCCGGCCCGCCACGCCCGCCCGGCGCCCGGCCAGCAGCAGCGCCTCGGCGCACGCCACGGGGTTCACGCCGCCCGCGTTGGTGACGACCCGCACGCCCTTGTCCACGCATGCGGGGAAGATGCGCTCCATGAGGGGCACGAAGTCGCGGGCGTAGCCCACCGAGGCATCGCGGGCGCGCTGCTTCTGCATGATGGACATGGTCACCTCGGCCAGGTAGTCCATCATCAGGTAGTCGATGGGGCCCTGCTCGACCTGGCGGACCGGAGCCTCCAGGTCGTCGCCCCAGAAGCCCTGGCCGGACGCGATGCGGACGACCTTCAAGGCGTGCCCTCCGGCACGTGGAACGCCCCGAGGTGGGGCCCTGGATTGTTGAGGCCCGCGCGGATGAGGAGCTCAAGGGCCGGGCGGACCTCTTCGGGGAGGACCACTTCGTCAACGAAGCCCCGGGCCGCCGCGAAGCGGGCGTCCAACTGGCGGTCGTAGTCCGCCCGCACCTCGTCCATGGCGGTCGTCAGGTCCTCGTCCGGGACCTTGCCCTCCGCCTTGAGCTGGTCGATCTGGGCGCTGAACAGGGCCATCACGGCGCTCTCGCCCTCCATCACGCCCATGCGCCCGGTGGGCAGGCTCAGGATGAAGTCGGGGTCGAAGCCCTGCCCCGCCATAGCGTAGTAGCCAGCGCCCGAGGCGTGGTTCAGCGTGAGGACCAGCTTGGGCACCGTGGCCGTGGCCATGGCCTCCACGAACTCGGCGCCGGCCCGGATGATGCCCGAGTGCTCGGCGTCGGGCCCCACCATGAAGCCGCTCACGTCCTGCACGAACAGGATCGGCGTGCGGTGGCGGTTCATGGTCTCGATGAAGTACGCCACCTTGCGGGCGCTCTCCGTGTAGACGATGCCCCCGAAGCGGGGCGGACCCGACCGCTGGTCCCTGACCATCCCCCGGTGGTTGGCGATGACGCCCACGGGGAGCCCCTCCAGGAACCCGGTGCCGCAGATCATCTCCGCGGCGTGTCCCGGCTGGAACTCGTCCAGCCCCTCCCCGTCCAGGAGGGTGCTCAGCACCTCGCCCATGTCGTAGGGCTGGCGGTGGTCGCCAGGGAAGATGCGGTAGAGGTCCGAGGCGGGCCGCGCGGGCGGCGTGACCGCGTTGCGCTCCACGTGGCGGCGGCCCACGTCCCGGGGCAGCTCCGCCACCAGCTCGCGAAGGCGGGCCAGGCACGCCTTGTCGTCGGGCACCCGGTAGTGGGCGACCCCGCTCACTTCGGTGTGTACCCGGGCGCCGCCCAGCTCCTCGGCCCCCACGGACTGGCCCGTGGCGCCCTTGACCAGGTTGGGGCCCCCCAACCCCATGAACGACGTGCCCTCCACCATGAGGATCACGTCGGACAGAGCCGGCAGATACGCGCCGCCGGCGATGCACGGCCCCATGACCGCCGAGAGCTGGGGCACGCGCAGGTAGCGGCGCATGATGGAGTTGTAGTAGAACAGCCGCGCGGCGCCGTACTGCCCCGGAAAGACGCCCCCCTGGTACGGGAGGTTCACGCCCGCCGAGTCCACCAGATACACGATGGGGATGCGGCAGCGCATGGCGATCTCCTGGGCCCGGAGCATCTTCTTGATGGTCTCCGGCCACCAGGACCCCGCCTTGACGGTGGCGTCGTTGGCCACCACGACCACCTCGCGGCCGTGGATGCGCCCCACGCCGGTGACCACTCCGGCCCCCGGCGCCTGGCCGTCGTAGAGGTCGTGGGCCATCAGAAGGCCCACCTCGACCCAGGGGGCCCCCTCGTCCAGGAGCAGCGCCACCCGCTCCCGCGCGGTGAGCTTGCCCTGGGCGTGCTGGCGCTCGATGCGCCGCGCGCCGCCCCCCTGGTGGAGTCGGGTCCGCAGCTCCACGAGCTCGGCGGACAGGAGGGCGAGACGCTTGGGCGCCTCGCGCTCGTGGGCCTCCATCAGATCTTCGCCTCCCGCCCCGCGAACCACTCCCGGATGTAGGCGATCGCCTCCGTCGTGGCCGTTCCCGGCCCGAACAGCCGCCCGATGCCCCGGGCGCTCAGAGCCTCCACGTCCTCCTCCGGGATGATGCCTCCTCCCGTGAGGAGGACATCGGCCCCCTCCAGGTCCAGAAGCTCCTTGACCCTGGGAAAGAGGGTCATGTGCGCCCCGGACAGCACGGACATGGCGACCACGTCCACGTCCTCCTGCACGGCGGCGCTCACGATCATCTCGGGAGTCTGGTGGAGGCCCGTGTAGATGACCTCGAAGCCCGCGTCCCGGAAGGCGCTGGCGATGACTTTGGCTCCCCGGTCGTGGCCGTCCAGACCGGGCTTCGCGACCAGCACCCGGACCTTGCGATCCTCGGAGCTCATGGCAGCCACCTCCCTGCTTCGCGTTCGTGTCGAAGTGCTGAAAAGCCTTGCAAGATAACCGCTTCAGCGGGATGAAGGCCACACGGCCGGGGGGATCGCGCTCAGGCGCCCGGGCTCTCTCCCACCGCCCAGCCGCCGCCCCCCAACGCCGCCACGTACGCGGGCAGCTCCGCCACCGATGGGATCCGGTCCACGTCGCGGTCGGCGGAGAGGTCGTACGGGTCCACGAGGACGGCGCGCAGCCCCGCGCCCCGGGCGCCCACGATGTCCACGTCGTAGAGGTCGCCCACGTAGAGACACTCTCCGGCGCCGAGCCCCAGCCGCTCCAGAGCCATGTGGAAGATGACGGGGTCGGGCTTCTCGACGCCCACGACGGTGGAGTCCAGGACGAACTCCATGTACGGCGTGAGGCCCTCCCTCTCCAGGATCCGCTCCACGCGGCCGTCGGCGTTGGAGATGACGGCCAGCCGGTAGCCCGCGTCCAGGAGCGCCTGGAGCGCCGGCGCCACCCCGTCGGGAACGTGGGCCCACAGGCGGTTCGCCTCGTGCAGCGCCTTGATCCGCTCCGTCACGCCGGGAGCCAGGTCGGCGGAGACGCCCGCCGCGCGGTAGAGCGTGGCGAAGTACTCCCGCCAGATCCGGGCCTCGGGCCGCCGCGACCCCTCGCGGAAGCGCTTCACGAGGACGCTCCGGGCCACTCGCTCCGCCCGCCAGAACCCGTCCACGTCGGCGTCGACCCCCACCTGGCGGAGGGCCTCCGTCACCCCGTGGGGATCGATGAAGACCAGCGTGTTTCCGGCGTCCAGAAGGACGGCGCGCACGGCCTCCCCTCCCGCCCCGTCCGCCTGGCCAGGCCCCCCTTCCAAAGCCCGCCCTCCTAGTGGCTCGATTCCGAAGTCCCGCTGCATTCGAGTTGCGCTGCATCCGGTGTGGACGGCGTCACTCCTCCTCGAAATAGCG
>DASWKP010000129.1:0-8344 GCA_036396575.1 Longimicrobiales bacterium
GCCAGGGTGGATGCGGCGGCGTCCGAATGCCAGCGAACTTCTGGGACAGGACACTAGTGGTTCGATTCCCTCCCTACACCGACTGGATGGCTACGGGATGGTCGACGCGGCGGGGCTGCAGCGTTTCGCCCTCCGACCGGGCGATCACCGCTGAGGCGGTGAGGTCGCCCGTGACGTTCACGGCCGTACGGAGCATGTCCAGGATGCGGTCCACCCCGAGGATGAGCGCGATTCCCGCGGCCACCTGGGGTCCCAGGCCCACCGAGTTCAGAACGATGATCAGCGTGATGATGCCCGCGCTGGGTACGCCCGCCGCGCCCACCGACGCCAGGGTCGCGGTGAGCACGACGATGAGCTGCTCCTGAATGCCCATGGGGATGCCGTAGATCTGAGCGATGAACATGACCGCCACCGCCTGATAGAGGGCGGTCCCGTCCATGTTGATCGTGGCCCCGAGGGGCAGCACGAAGCTCGCCACCTCGTTGGAAACTCCCACGTCCTCCTCCGCCGTCTCCATGGTCACCGGAAGGGTGGCGTTGGACGATGACGTGGAGAACGCGACCAGCGGCGCCTTGGCGATGCGCCTGTAGAACGTCAACGGGTTCATCTTCACCATGAACCGGATGATGAGCGCGTACGTGCCGAAGGCGTGTAACAGAAGCCCTACGACCACGGTGACCGAGTAGACGAGCAGGCTCCGGAGAAGGTCCAGGCCGAAGTTGGCCACCACCGAAGCGATGAGCGCGAACACGGCATACGGCGCCAACAGCATCACCCAGTCGATGACGATCATCGAGGCCTGGTTCACCCCCTGGAAGAAGTTCAGCACCGGGTCCCGGTACTGCTGGTCCACCATGCTCACGGCCGCGCCGAAGATGATGGTGAACACGATGAGGGGCAGAAGGTCCATGTTGGCGGCCGCCTGAACGGGATTCCTGGGAATCATGTTCAGGAGGGTCTCCACGGTGGACGGGGCGTTGGCCGCGAGGTCCATGCTGGCCTCCGCCTGCCCGCCGTAGCGCGCGGCCAGCTCGTTCCGCGTGGTCTCGTCCACCCGCGCCCCGGGACGGACCACGTTCGATATGACGAGGCCAAGGATGACGGCGATGGCCGTGGTCGACATGTAGTAGACGAGGGTCTTGCCCCCGATGCGGCCCAACTTGCGCAGATCCCCCAGGGAGGCCGTGCCCACGAGAAGGGAGGCCACCACGAGGGGGATCACGATCATGGTGATGAGGCGGATGAACGCGGTGCCCAGGGGCTCGATGGCGCCGAACAGGTCCTGGAGGGGTTGGATTCCGAGGACGTTCGCCAGGATGCCCGCGATAGCCCCGGCGATGAGGCCGATCAGGATCTTCGTGTAGAGCTGCATGCGCCCCTTCCCATCGTGTGAACCGCCACCGGCCGCCTCCCCCGCCACGCCCCGGAAATAGCGCCGAGACAATAGGTTGGGCCTCGACCACCGGCAAGTCGGGGACTAGCTTACGGCCGCCATGTTCCGCATGAGATCGACCTCCTGGGCCCTCGTCACGCTGGGCGTCCTGTCGTGTTCCCCCGACGCGGGAGGAGACGCCGCCGACCGCGGTGACGCGGGCGGCCCCGCCCCGGCCGCCGCCAACTCCCTGCCCGAGCGCTTCTACGAGCAGAGCATCGTGCTCATGACCACGTCCGGCGACAGCCTCATGCTCGTGCCCTGGTTTTTCACAGCTCTCACGACTCCCGAGGGTATCGACCGGGAGGCCCGGGCGTGGCTCCACCGGGGGGACTCGTGGGAGCTGTTCTTCTCGGCGAGTTGGAGGACCCCTCCCATGCGCGCGCCGTGGCGGATCATGCCAAGGGAGAGCATGCGGATTCTGGTCGGGGAAGGCGACGCGGTGGAGGGTCTCGTCTTCGACGAGGGTCTGCGCCAACTCGACGTGGCCCTGGAGTCGTCCATGGCCGAGTGGTCGGGGGCCCGGGGCGAGACCTTCCACCTCCTCGAAGGCTCGGTCGCGCTGTCCAGCGGAGCGATTCCCGGCGTCGTGCTGCACGTGAGCCGGGGCCGGGGGGTGGCCGACGCGCCGGCGGGAGATTGGGCCTTCGTGGCATCCGGCGATTCCCTCCACCTCGTGCTCCAGAGCCCTACCGACCAGCCGCCCGGGACGCCGCTGGCGTACCGGTCCTGGGCCCTTCTCGCGGACAGCCGTCTCGAGTGGCCCGGCGTTACGGTCGCCTGGACGAGGGAGCGGGCCTTCGAGGCGGCTCGCCGCAACGTGCCCGTGGCGTGGAGCATCGCCTCGGACGACGGCGACCTGGTCGGGGAGCTGGAGGTGCGCTCGGCCCAGATGGAGGCCGGCCCGGGCGAGGAGCCCCAGCTCCCGGTGGACGCAATCTTCGAGGTGGTCGGAACCGTAGGGATCGGTGGCGCGACCTATCCGGTCCGCGGCTTCCTCCGACACCTGCAACGGTGAGGCGCCTCCTTGCCTGACGAGATCCTCCAATCGGCGCTCAAGATCGCCTTTGGCGCCCTGGCCGGCGGGCTTACGAACACGGTGGCCATCTGGATGCTCTTCCATCCGTACGAACCTCCGAAGTTGGGGCGTTGGACCCTCGGCCTCTTCCAGGGCGCCGTGCCCAAGAACCAGGAGCGCCTGGCCGCCGCCATCGGGCGCACCGTGGGGAGTCGGCTTCTCACCCCCGAGGACCTGACCCGGATCTTCAGCCAGCCCGAGTTCAGGGCGGCCTTCGACGACCGCCTGGCGCACTTCCTGGACGATGTCCTCCACCGGGAGCGCGGCTCCATCCGGGAGATGATCCCGGCGGCGGTTCTGCCCCAGGTGGAGTCCATTCTAGACGACGTGATGGAGCACGCCCTCGGGAGGATCGACGCGGTCATCCGGTCGGAGCGCTTCGACGAGATGGTGAGCGCCCGGGCCGCCGAGTTCATCGAGGCCGTGGCCGACGAGCCCATCGGCGGCATTCTGACGCCCGCGAGGGGCGCCGCCATCCACGAGGCAGCGGAGGAGTGGCTCACGTCGGCGGTGGAAAGCCCCGATTTCCGCGCCGCCATCGAGGACTACGTCGGGCGCGCCGCCGAGCGCCTCCTGGCCCAGGACCAGACCTTCCAGGACATCCTTCCGCTGGGCCTGGTGGGGTCCTTCGAAAAGGCGATCCAGAGCTACCTGCCACTGGCCATCGAACGGTTGGGCGCGCTCCTCGATGACGAAGACACCCGAGCTCGCTTCGAGAGCACGCTTCACGACCTGTTCCACCGCTTTCTGCGGGACCTGAAGTTCCACCAGAGGGTGGTCGCGCGGCTCGTTGTGACCGAGGACACGCTGGACCGCGTTCTCGACACCATCGAGAAGGACGGCGCCGAGCGCCTGAGCGAGCTGCTTCAGGACCCCACGGTGCAGGATGCCATGGCCCGCGGGGTGAACGACGCCATCGTGGACTTCCTGCGCCGCCCGGTTCGAGGCGTTCTGGGGGAGCCCGATTCGGACACGGTGGTGGAGGCGCGCAACACCCTCGTGGACTGGGCGGTCAACCTCGCCCGCGACCCCGACACGCGCAGCTTTCTGGTGGAGAGGCTGGATCAGACGCTGGAAAAGACCAGTGCCCGCACCTGGGGAGAGGTCATCGGGCACCTCCCCCACGACAAGATCGAAGCCGGGCTGATCATGGCCGCTCGCAGCGAGGCAGCCGGCCGCTTCATGCGGGAAGTGGCCGGCCGCCTGGCCGACGGGGTGCTGGAGCGCCGCGTCGGGACGCCGGCGGACTGGTTACCCACCGATGCTCCGCACCGCATCGAAGCGGCCCTCAGCGACCCCCTGTGGGACTGGCTGCAGAGCCAGGTCCCCGACGTGGTCCAGCGCATCGACGTCGCCGGGCGCGTGGAGGAGAAGGTCCTGGAGTTCCCCACCGAGAAGATGGAGGAGTTGGTGCGCCGCGTCACCGACCGGGAGCTCCGCCTGATCGTGCGGCTGGGCTACGTGCTGGGGGCCTTCATCGGCGCGGGGCTGGTGGGGATCGACGCGCTGCTGCGCTAGTGTCCCGTCCCATGAGGAACGGCCACGCATGATCAGTCCCGTGCGCCCTCCCTCTCCTCCTGGAACAGCTTGCTCAGGACGAGGAACACGCCTCCGAACGCCATGAAGAGGAGCGTCCTCCACAGGGGCGAGACGGTGGCCAGGTCCACCAGGAAGAGCTTGGCCACCACGACCAGCAGCGTGACGAGCCCCGTGGTGCGTACGGCCGTCCGGCCGCCGCCCCTCAAGCCGAACAGAACGAGGGCCAGCCCGATCCCTCCCCAGGTCACGGTGACCAGCGCCTCTCCCAGGGCGAGGGGAAGAAGCTCTCGACGGAGAAGGAGGAGAAGTCCCGCGTAGGCACCCACCCGGTACGCGGCCCGCGGGCCGCCGGTCTGGTAGCGCGACACCCAGAACGCCCCCGCGAGAAGCCCCACGTCCACCACGACCGCACCCTCGGGGCCCATGAGCCAGCCATCCGCCGCCAGCCGCGCGACGAACCACAGGGTCACCGCGGCGCCCAGGGCCTGACCGAACCCCACCAGGACGCGGCTGTCTCGCCGGTGTCCGAGCACGTGGAGGACCACCGCCTCGGCCACGAGCGCCGCGTAGAGCCAGGCACCCGTCAGGAGCAGAGCCAGGGCCACGGTGGTCAGCATGATCGCCACCAGGGACTGGGTGGCGCCGTGCCCCTCGCCCGCGTCCGCCTTCTCCACGATCCACCCGACGCCCCGGGCCGCGGCAGCCGCCACGAGGAACAGCCAGCCAAACCCCTCCCTGGGCAGCTCGAAGAGGGCGCCGGTCAAGCCCACGGCCATCGGAAGCGTGAGGACGGACAGGGCATGCACGTGGGTGGCCCAGCCTCCCGGCTTCGAGGGCGGTCTCCGGGAGGGACGCGGCCAACTGCCGGGGTCCGCCGCCCACAGGACCGCCCGCCCCAGGGGCACGAGCCAGAAGGCCACGAGGGCGAAGGCGAGGCCCACGGCAACCACCGTCCGCCCCGGACGGCCCATCTGGTCCGCGGTCAGCGCCGTGAAGCTCATCCACACGCCGACGAAGGCCACCCAGAGCTGGTCCCGCCATCCCCGGGCGATGTAGATGGCGGCCACCGCCGCCACCAGCGCCGACACGTAGACCGTCAGGGCCGTCGGATTGGTGCTCGGGGACGACAGGATGAACGGGGTCAGGAGCGCTCCCACCACCCCCACGATGGCGAGCGCTTGATCGCCGCCCCTGAGCGAGAGTCCGAACGCGAGCATGGCCGACAGGGCCATGAGCAGAAAGCCGACCCCGTAGGGGACCAGGGCGTAGAGCTCGTACGTCGCGAACCCGGCGATGAACAGCGTCGCCACGCCCCCTCCCTGGAGGAGGGAGGGCAGTGGCTCCTTGAGGCCCCGCCGCCGGAGGCCGAGAACCACGAGACCGGCGCCCAGCGCGAACCCGAACGCCACCCGCACGGGAGGCACGAGCCAGCCCTGGTCGATGGAGTACCTGAAGAGGAAGGCCACGCCCAGCAGGAGGAGCCCGATGCCCAGCTTGCCGAGGCCCGACCCTCCCGCCGTGAGGGAGCCCAGGCTCAGGGCCGGCGTCCGTTCCCGGATGCGGGGTCCTTCCCGGGGGGGAGGCGGCGGCGGGATGAACGGCGGAGGAGGCTCGGGCGGCGGCGGACGGCTGGAGCCCGGCGCAGCCTCCCTGAGCGACTCCACGGCCCGGAGCACGGCCTCGATCCTCTCCTCCAGGCGCTGGACGCGCTCCTCCAGGCCCGGTTCGTCACGGTCGGTCAAGCGGAGCTCCAGGAAGGGGGCAACCCGACATTATTCCCCTGCCGCCGCCACCGGCGCAACGAAGCGACGTTACCGGTCGCTGCCGCGCTTCGGAGCGGCGGTCTTGAAGCGAGACCGCTGCCTGCGTCGCTCCGACGCCTTCCGGTCCTTGTGGAGCCAGTTGATGAAGGTGAAGTGCCGCTTCACCTGCCGTCGCTTGGCTCCTCCCTGGTCCATGGCGCGCTCGATGTCCCGCGTGCTCTGCTCGTACCGCCCGGGCAACCCGAGCCAGACGCCCAGTAGCAGCGCGGCTATCCCGCCGAGGATCTTGAGAATGAGCATACAGAAAGGTAGCTCGGGCACCGGCCCGCGGTTCCGGGCGCCATGAGCGGTCGCGCGGCAGGCGGACTACGCCTTGCCGATGGACTCCAGGAAGAGGAGGACCAATCCGGCCGACAGGATGATGGCGACCGCGTTGGTGCCCACGGCGACCATGCCGACCACGGTCCAGAAGATGGCGTGGGTGAAGAGGTAACCGCCGGGGATCAGGTCACGCATGGAGGGCCGGGGTCGTTTGGGGTCCGTGGGAGAGCGAGTGGCTGCGGCAATATGGCCAGGCGAGAGGGATCTCTCAAGCGGGTGCGTCGCGGGGAGCCCGAGCCGCGAGAGCGCCGTGTGTGCAAGGGCGAACCGGACGGACGTCCGTCGGAATAGCAGCGAGTCGCTCGCCTGGCATCGCGGAACGACGCGTCGAAGCGGCGGGTACGGCGTTTTGCCGGGATGGGCTCCTATTTCGGGGGCGGGATCATGCTTCGAGGCATCGTTGTCCTTGTCAGCGCGCTGACGGTGTTCTCAGCCGCCGTCGGCTCGGATTCGGGCACTCGCCACCCGACCGGCCCGCTCGCCGGCCCCCCGCGCCCTCTTCCGTTCTTCTACGACGTCTACACGTTCCGTGGCGACGCGGGCCGCACGACCGTCATCACGTCCTTCGCCGTCCCGGCGCGATGGCTGGGCCAGGATCGCGTGGGCCACGAGGTGCGATACCGATTCGACGTGTCGTCCGTGCTGGCCGATACGGCCCGCCGGTCGGTGACACGGACCGACGACTCCGTGTTCGTCAGCCGGCCGTGGCCGCTCGACGGCGATCACCTGCTCCACACCCACGTCGAGGTCGAGGCGCCGCCCTCCACGACGACCCTGCAGCGGGTGATCATGACCGACGCGACCCGGCCGGGGGTGGGCCAACTCTACCGATCGCCCTTTGCCATTCCCGACTACAGCGGAGGCGAGCTGATGCTGAGCGACATCGCGCTCGGCCTGCCCGGAGCGACGTCGGGCTGGAATCGAGGCGACGTCACCCTCGCTCTCCTGCCGACCAGTCAGTTTCCCGAAAGCGCCTTCGACGTCTACTACGAGATCTACAACCTCCCGTCCGGCACCCCCTACGGCACCGAGATCTCGATCGAGCCGGTCGACGAATCGGGCGACCCGCGCGCGGGCGGGGACCGTGCGGTGCGCGCCCGCTTCTCGGGCGAGTCGATGATCGGTGGCGGCGGGTACGTCGCCGAGTTGCGTCGCGTGGAGACCGCTCGCCCGAAGGGGCGCTTCCGTCTGACCGTCACCGTCACCGACGAGTCGACCGGCCGAACCGCCACCCGCTCGCGCCCCTTCCGGGTCCAGGGTTGGGGAGCCGGAGCCACCCTGGTCCCGGCCCTGCCACGTGGAGGTCAGGCGCCCCCCGGCGCGTAAACCGTCATCCGGGCGGTCAGCGCTGAGGGCCCGTGACAGGCCCTAATCCACCCGCGGCTCTTCCCCCGACCCCTCCACGCGCCGACGCGCCTCCGACAGATACCCGGGCTTCAGATCCAGCAGGCCACAGATCTTCCGCATCACGTAATCCTCCTCCGAGCCTCTGTCCCCGTCCGAGTAGACCAGCCCCCACATGATCTCGGCCAGCACCATCTTCTGGCCCAGTGAGTAGTGCTCTTTGACCAGCGTCGTGAACTGCCACAGGTCGACCGCCTCGGCCCGGCTCTTCTCAGCCATGCGGATCAACTCGTCGGCCCCGTGGTCGTCCAGATCCCACTGACGGCGCACGGCGTTACGCAGATGCGCGCGCTCGTCCTTCGTGAACTCCTCGTCGGCGTACGCGAGCTCCAGAAGGAGGGCACAGGCGGCCAGGCGGATGTCCTTCGTGCGGGCCGCGGGGTCAGCGTCGGGCGGCGGGACCATGGTCCTGTTGAAGAAGGACCTGATGGCGTCAAGCATGAGACTGTTCCTCCAGCGGCGAAGCCTCGGCTCCGTCAGAAGTCCGCGGACCTCACCTTGCGGACGCCGGCTCCAAGGGGCACGAAAACCGCCACCAGGGTGAGGACGGTGGCTCCGGTAAGACCCAACATCAGAGGCGTCGTGCTCACGTCCGCCACGCCCTGGAACTGCGCCTGAAGGTAGGCATAGACGGGCCACGCCTCGAGAATCACGACCCCTCCCAGATACGTCACGGCGGCCATCATGAAGAGGAGGCCACCGTAGGAGGTGGGAATCTCCGCGACGTTCTCCGTGTCGTAGTTGGGG
>DASWKP010000130.1:0-6334 GCA_036396575.1 Longimicrobiales bacterium
TGACCGTCACCTCGGAGATCACGGTGTCACCGTGCTCCTTCACGAGGTTCACGATCTCTTCCCTAACGGCAGGGATACGCCGGGCGAGGGCCTCATGGATCGATGTCATGGGCGATCTCCGTTCCGGCTGTGGAGCCGCGCGGTTTCTCGAGGGTCCGCAGGCCCCTGGTTGCTCGAGCGATTCACAGGACGGGAGGGCCCGGCACCGGAAGGTCGCGGATGACGATCCGGAGCGGCTAGGGGGAAAGCCTTTGGTTCCGTGTAGGGGATTTCCCTTGGGGCCCCTACCCCCGTGCGGGGCGGAGGCTGGATCGGATCCACCCATTGCGTCGCCTCGATCTTCGGTTTATCTTCGGGTTCGGTGGGTCGAGGGGTCCGCGCCGCCGCCAGGCCACACCCGCCCACGAAACGACCCCGCGTCAGCGGAAAGAAAGGCCATCCGTGTCCCCGCCCGCTTCCCACCACGGCTACGTCGAGCTCCACTGCCACTCCGGCTTTTCCTTTCTGGACGGGGCTTCTCATCCCGAGGAGCTGGTGCTGGCGGCGAAGGCCGCCGGCTATCCGGCCATGGCTCTCACGGACCACGACGGCCTCTACGGCTCCATGGAGTTCGCCCACGCGGCGCGTCAGGCGGAGATCCAGCCCATCACCGGAGCGGAGCTTACGCTGAGCGGTCTCTTCGAGGACGAGCGTGAGGCGCCGGATCGGCCCGTGGCTGTGCATCGAGGCGGCTCCGGCGGGTGGCACGTGACGGTCCTGGTCGAGTCTCAGAAGGGGTACGGCAACCTCTGCCGGCTCCTCACGAAAGCCCACATGGAGAGCCCGCGGGAGGACCCGTGGCTTCCCGTGGACACGCTTCTGGACCCGGAGCGTACCGAGGGGCTGATCCTCCTCACGGGATGTCGCCGGAGCCCCCTTCTCGCCAGCCTGGAGCGGAGCTTCGCCGACGGCGAGACCTTCACCCGACGCCTCATGCGGGCCTTTGGCCCGGGGAACGTCTTCGTGGAGATCCAGGACAACGCGGTCCGGGGGGACGCCGCGCGGGGGAAGCTCCTCGGGCGCTTGGCCGATCGCTTCGGGCTCCCGGTGGTGGCCACGGGCAACGTCCACTACCACCGACCCGAGCGGCACCGCCTTCAGGACGTCCTGGTGGCCATCCGCAACCGGTCCACCCTGGATGGGTCCCACGCGGTGCGGCGTCCCAACTCGTGCTTCCACCTGGCGACGCCGGCGGAGATGGCCCACCGGTTCCGGAGCCGGCCCGACGCCGTGACGAACACGCTCCTCGTGGCGGAGCGTTGCGCTCGCTTCGACCTCACCCGGAACCTGGGCTACACCTTTCCCGACTTCGACGGGAGCGAGGGGGGTGGCGCTCTGGAAACCCTGGCCGCGGTGTGTGTGGCCGAGCTGTCCCGTCGCTACGCGCCCGGCACACCCCAGGACGCCGACGCCCGGGAGAGGCTCCACGTGGAGCTCGAGCTGGTGGATCTCCACGGGCTGGCCGGCTTCTTCCTGGTCTACCGGGACATCATCGAGCTCGCGCGGGAGGTGGCCGCCGAGGTGCGGGGGCGCTCGCCCCGGGCCTTCGCCAACCTGCCGCCGGGACGAGGTCGGGGCTCGTCGGTGTCGTCCATCATCTGCTACCTGATCGGCCTGTCCACCATCGACCCCGTGGAGGCCAACCTCTTCCTGGGGCGCTTCCTCAACGAGGCGCTCCGCACCGTCCCGGACATCGACCTGGACTTCTCCCGGGACATCCGCGAGGAGCTGATCCTCCGGGTCTACCGGAAGTACGGCCAGGAGCACACGGGGCTGGTGTGCACCTTTCCCACCTATCGGCTGCGCTCGGCCGTGCGTGAGGTGGGCAAGGCCCTGGATCTGCCTTTCGGGGAGTTGGAGAAGCTGGCCAAGCTGGCGGAGCACCGTTCGGCGTCAGGGCTCCGGGAAGAGATGGAGAGCCTGCCCGAGTTCAAGGACCGGCGAGCGGCGCCCCTGTGGGAGGCCCTGGCGGACCTGGCCGACGACATCGCGGGCCTGCCCCGTCACATCTCCCAGCACGTGGGCGGAATGGTCATCTCGTCCCGGCCCCTGGTGGAGCTGGTGCCCCTGGAGCCCGCCGCCATGGAGGGGCGAGTGCTGTGCCAGTGGGACAAGGACTCGTGCGAGGACGCGGGCTTCATCAAGATCGACTTCCTGGCGCTGGGCATGCTCTCCCTGGTGGAGGACGCCGTGGACCTGATCGCCGAGCGCCACGACGAGCCCCCGGACCTGACCCGCATCGACGTCCGGGACGAGGCGGTCTACGACCGCATCTGCGACGGGGACACGGTGGGGCTCTTCCAGGTGGAGAGCCGGGCCCAGATCCAGATGCTGCGGCGGGTGCGGCCCCGCACCCTGGAGGACCTCACCGTGCAGGTGGCCATCGTCCGGCCCGGGCCCATCGTAGCCGGCGCCGTGAACCCCTACGTGCGCCACCGGGAGCGGCAGCGGGAGGATCCGGCCTTCCGGGTCCCCTACGACCACCCCCTCCTGGAGGAGGCTCTGGAGGAGACCCTGGGGGTCATCATCTTCCAGGACCAGGTTCTCCAGGTGTGCCGGGCCCTGGCGGGCTACAGCGACGGCGAGGCGGAGAGCCTGCGCCGGGCCATGAGCCGCAAGCGCTCCCACGAGGCCATGGTGGCCCACTGGGAGCGGTTCCGGGACGGGGCCACCGCCCGGGGCGTGGGCGAGGAGACGGCTCGCCGCGTCTTCAAGCAGGTGTCCGCCTTCAGCGAGTTCGGCTTTCCCAAGTCCCACGCCGCCGCGTTCGGGCTGCTGGCGTACCAATCGGCGTGGCTTCGCCACTACTACCCGGTGGAGTACTATGTCGCCCTCTTCAACAACCAGCCCATGGGCTTCTACTCCCTGGACGCCCTGGGCAGGGACGCCCGCAGGAACGCCGTGCGCATCCTGTTGCCCCACGTGAACCGCTCCGCCGTGCCGTGCACGGCGGAAGGAGACGACCTGCGAGTGGGGCTGGGCTTCGTCCGGGGATGGGGGCAGGACATCGCCGAACGGGTCGTGGCGGAGCGGGAGCGGGGCGGACCGTTCCTGTCGCTGGCCGACTTCCTGCGCCGCACCCCGGCCGTGCTCAAGCGCCCCGCCGTGGAGAACCTGATCTGGGTAGGAGGCATGGGCGACTTCGGCCTCACCCGCCGGGAGTTGCTGTGGCAGGCGGGGCTATGGCTGGGCCCCGAAGCGGAGGAGGAGCGCCGTACCCGGGAGCTGGCCGAGCGGGGCGATCATCCCCAGCGGGTGCTGGAGCTGGGGGAGCCCTACGGGGACATGCCGTTCCCGGACCTGGACGCCGCGGGTCGCATGGTGGCCGAGTATCGCATGCTCCGCTTCTCCTCGGAGTTGCACCCCATCTCCCTCTTCCGGGACCGGCTCCCCGCGGACACGGTCACGTTGGACCGCTTCGCCGACCTGCCCCAGCACTCCACCGTGCGAGTGGCCGGCATCGTCACGGCCCGCCAACGCCCTTCGACGGCAAAGGGCTATGTCTTTATTCTCATGGAAGATGAAGCCGGTCAGATCAACGTCATCGTGAAGCCCGACATCTACGAGCGGGATCGGTCCGCGGTGCGCCTGGAGCCCTTTCTGGTGGTCCGGGGCCGTCTTCAGAAGGACGGAGCGACCATGAACGTCATCGCTTCCGAGGTGGAGGGGCTGCGCTTCGCCCCGGGCCCTCCACGGTCGCGTCCGGAGCGTCCGCGAAGCGCGGGACGACCGGAGGGATCTCACCGTATGAGGCGTCTGGTAGGAGCCCTGACCGATGCGGAGGAGATGCGGGGCGCCCTACCCGACACCACGGAGTGGTGGGCCGAGCACGACGCCGGGGAGGACTTCGCCGCGTTCCGGCACCTGACGGCGCTCAGGCAGTCGCCGCCCGGGGTGAAGAACTTCGGTTGAGGAGCCGAGTCCGGCGACGGAGATTGCCGCAGAGGACCGTGCGGTGACATCATTGGCATGGCCACCGCTGTCCCCTTGGGACGTTCATGACCCCACTAACGAGCCCGTCGCCCCCGGACGCCGCCCGGGAGGCCTACGCCCTGCCACCCCACCGGTTTCGGTGGTGGATCCTGGTGGCGTGCTTGGTGGCGACCCTGGGCGCGCCGCCTCTGCGGGGTCAGGAAATCGGGACGCTGTCCCTGGAGGAGGGCTGGCGGGTCCGTACCGCCCCGGCCGGCGAGAACCTCGCCGCACCGGGAATCCAGGACGGCGCGTGGACCCTGGGCGACCTGGGAGGGTCCTGGAGCGCGCTCGGCCTCACCGGTCACACGGGTCCGGTCTGGTTTCGGAAGACCGTGCGGGTTTCCGACGACCTGCGGCGACCTCCCGGCGGCCTGGCGCTCCTTCTGGGTCCCTCCGCGAACGGCTGGTACACGGTCTACGCCGACGGACAGATCCTCGCCTCCGTCGGCTCGCCCGGGCGCCCCCTTCCCTTCCCCCAGAACCGTGTGGTTCCGGTGCCCCTGGTCCTGGCCACCGACGGGACGGTATCGCTTGCCGTCCGTTTCTACCGGGTCGGGTGGGCCAACGATCACACGACGGGCATGGCGGGCCCCATGGGCGGACTCGTCACGCTGGGGGCGCGTCCTCAGTTGGAGGACCGGGCGGAGCTCCTCCGCCTCCGGCGCCGCATGGCCGACCTCCTGCCGTTCGTTATGGGCCTGGTCTTCTTCGTCGTCGGGGCCTACCACCTGTCCGTGCTCCCGCTGGGACGTCACCGCGCGCGGCGCATCCATCTCTGGTTCGGTCTGGGATCGGTCGCGTTGGGGGCGAATGCCGTCCTGTTGACGAGCTGGGTCGCCGAGGCTGTCGACAACCTTCCCCTGGTCTTCCGGGCCAACGAGGCGTCGGGACACCTCGCCATGGTGTTCCTGCTGCCGTTCGTCTGGGCCATCCTGAACCGCCACATGAACTGGCCGCTCCGCGCGTACGTGGGCTCCCACGTCGTCCTCGCGGGTCTGCTCATCGCGCTACCGTTCCAGTGGATCCTGGTCACCGGGAGCGCTCGCCTGATCTGGGCGGTGCCGGGCATCGCGGCCGGCGCGTGGGCTCTGGTCGATTCCGTTCGTGTGGGCGGGCGCGAGGCGCGCTTCCTCCTGGCGGGAGGGGTCGTTTTCGCCGCGGCCGAGCTGATCGGAATCGGGCGCGGCCTCGGCCTCGACGCGCCCCCGAACCTGCCCTACCTCGGCTTCCTCGCGTTCTACCTCGCCATGGCGGCGGCTCTGGCGGATCGCTCCTACAGGATGCGTCGTGCCGGGGAGGAACGAGCGAAGGAGATCGAGAATCGGCTGGACGTGCGCACGAGGGAGCTGGCCGACGCCATGCAGGCGGCGGAACGGGCGAATCGCGCCAAGAGCGAGTTCCTGGCCAACATGAGCCACGAGCTTCGCACGCCCCTCAACTCCGTCATCGGCTTCGCGAACGTCCTCCTGCGCCGGCAGCCGGACATGGCCGCCCGGGACCAGAGCTTCCTCATCAGGATCAGGTCGGCCGGCGAGCACCTGCTGGCGCTCATCAACGACATCCTCGAGCTCTCCAAGATCGAGGCGGGCCGAACCGATGTCGTCGTGGAACGCACGTCCGCTCGGGAGCTCCTGGATGCGGTGGCGGAGCGCTTCCGACCGGCCGCCGACGAGGAGGGCATCGGCCTGGAGGTGGAAGCTCCCCGGGAGCTCGACGACGTTGCCCTGGATCCTCGGCGCATGGCCAAGGTCCTGGACAATCTGGTCGACAATGCGCTGCGCTTCACCGAAGCGGGAAAGGTCGTTCTCCGGATAGAGAGCCAGGGGCGGCGGCCCGTGGCCTTCCACGTGCGCGACACCGGGATCGGCATCCCGGAGGGGCAACGCGAATCCGTCTTCCAGGCGTTCGAGCAGGGGGATACGTCCACCGCCCGCCGTTTCCAGGGAACCGGGCTCGGCCTGACGATCGCTCGGTCCATGTGTCACCTCATGGGCTGTCGTCTCGAGGTAGAAAGCGCCGTCGGAGAGGGCAGCGTCTTCCGGGTCGTGCTACCCGTGCCGCTGGATGTCGTGATGGCGTCGCGGGAGGAGGCAGGCGAAGGAGAGGGCGCGCAGGGTCGGTTGGTCCTCGTCATCGACGACGAGTTGGACGCGCAGGTGCTCCTGGAGGAGCACCTGCGCGCCTACGGCTGTCGCGTGGTTACGGCCGCCTCGGGACCGGAAGGACTGCAGATGGCCCGCGAGCTCCACCCCGACCTCATCACGCTCGACCTCAAGATGCCGGGCATGGACGGGTGGGCCACGCTACGGGCGTTCAAGGC
>DASWKP010000131.1:0-9162 GCA_036396575.1 Longimicrobiales bacterium
GGCGGCGGCGCCCGTGCGCGGGGGCCGAGGGGGAGGGGTGGTCCGCTCAGCCGGCCGCCGTCGCCACCGCGCGAAGAACGGCGAGAGCGGCGGCCAGCGCGGCGCCATCGGCATCGACCTCGGGATCGTAGGCGGTGAGCGCGGCGGCGGCGATCGGCAGGCGGGCGCCGATGGCGGCGACGGCGGCGGTCAGGTCGGCGAGCGCGAGACCGCCCGGGGCGGCGAAGGCGTTGACCCGCGCCACGCCGGGGTCGAGGACGTCGAGATCGAGGTGGAGGTAGACGCGGGCGGCGCCCGCCGCCGCGAGGGCGTCGAGGGCCGGCCCGAAGGCGGCGCCGGCGCCCCGCGCGCGGATCTCGCCGGCGGTGATCCGACTCACCTCGGAGCCGGCGAGAAGCTCCGCCTCGGCCGAGTCGAGGTCGCGAGCACCGGCGAGCGCCACCCTGCCCTCCGGCAGGGGGCGGAACCCCTCCACGGTGGCGGTCTCGTCCCGCCAGCAGCGGCCGACGACCGCCGCCAGCGCCATGCCGTCGAGAAAGCCGCTGGCGGTGGTCTCGGGGGTGTTGAAGTCGCCGTGGGCGTCGATGTAGATGAGGCCCACCCGGCGCGGCTCCCCGATGGGGCCACCGTGCTGGAGCCCGCCCAACATCCCCATGAGGGAGGCGCAGTTGCCAAGAAGCCCCACGGAAAGCACCCCGTCCCGGGCGTTGTCCGCCACCATGTCCGCCAGGTGCCCGTTGGCCAGCCCCAGACGATGCCACTCCCCGTACTCCCGCTCGTCCTCCGCCGTGAGGGCCACTGTGGCCATGGAGGCCAGGTCCCAGCCCGCCATTCGCAGGGTGTCCGCCAGGCCGCCCGCCTCCAGGTAGTCGGGCCCCCCCGAGCGCTCCTCCACGTTACGGGCGCCCCGGTAGGGCATCTTGATCAGAGCCACCCGTGGCCCCGGCGGGGCCTCCTGGGGAGGGAGGGCGTGGGCCGAGGCGGGGAGGAGCGCGGCGGCGAGGAGCAGGAGGCGGGAGAGCTTCATGGTCCCCTCCGAGGGGCCGGGAGTGGGTCGGGGCGCGGTGTGGAGGGCCCGTCAACGTGCCACGCCGAACGCCTGGCCGGCAAGCGCGTCAAGGGACGGCCAGGGATCTCACGCAGAGCGGCCCGAGCCACCAGCCATCGACGGATCGCCGCGGACCGCGCTCGCTGCACGAAACGCAGCCCCGGTAACCTGCGATATCGCCGTGGCTGCGTTGTGGTGAATAATCACCCGGAATGCAGCCGGCGACCTTCGCCGGCCAGACGAAGGCTGCGTTGAGGCGAATAATCGCCGCCAACGCAGCCAACGCCCCAAGGAGGTGCCGCCGTGGCTGCGTTTTGGTGAACCGTCGCCGGTCGCGGCCCCATGCCCCAAGGAGGGGCCGCCGTGGCTGCGTTGTGGTGAACCGTCGCCGGTCGCGGCCCCATGCCCCAAGGAGGTGCCGCCGTGGCTGCGTTTTGGTGAACCGCCGCCGGTCGCGGCCCCACGCCCGAGGCGCCGGACCCCGCCTCACGCGCTACGCGCGGGTCCCCGGGAGAGTCGGTCATCGCGGTCGCACCCCAGCCTCCCGAGATCCACGCGGCCGCTGTCGACGTTCGATCAAGGTTCACGTTTTCATGATGACACTTCCCCACCTCTTGACCCTCCCGTAACGTGAGGCCCGAACGTGGTGACGAATGGACGTCCGCGGGGCCCGAGCTGGGCCGGCCGAGCGTCCCGCGGCCGGGTCCGCCGGAGGGGTAGGCGGGCCCGGGCATCCCGGAGGAGACGGATGAAGGACATGCTCAGGGTGGGTCAGTTGGCGAAGGCGACCGGCCTCTCGGTGCGCACGCTGCACTGGTACGACGAGGTCGGCCTGCTCCGGCCCGCCGCCCGCTCCGCGGCAGGCTATCGCCTCTACTCCGGCGTGGAGGTCCGCCGGCTCCAGCAGATCACCTCGCTCCGTCACCTGGGCCTGTCCCTGGAGGACGTGGCCGCGTGCCTGGAGAGCTCCGACACGACCCTGGCCAGCGTCCTGGACAGCCACATCGCGCGGCTCCGGCTCCAGATGGAGGGCCAGCGCAGGCTGGTGGCCCGCCTGGAGGAGGTCCGCGGGCGCCTGGAGCCGAGAACGGAGGGCTCGCCACAGGAGGGCGTGCCACGCGAGGTCTCGACGAACGATCTCCTCACCACGATCAGGGAGGTAATCATGTACGAGAAGTACTACACGCCCGAGCAGATGGAGCAGCTCCGCCAGCGAACGGAGACCGTGGGCCAGGACCGCATCCAGCAGGTCGAGCGGGAGTGGGCCGAGGTGTTCGAGGGTCTACGGAACGCCATGGACGCCGGCGCGGATCCGGCCGACGAGTCGGTGCGCGCCCTGGGACGCAAGTCTCTGGCGCTGATCCAGGAGTTCACCGGGGGCGACCCGGGCATCGAGAGGTCCCTCGCCACCATGTACCGCGCCGAGGGACCCGCTCCCGTCAACCGCCACGAGGGCTTCGACGTGAGCCCCGAGCTCTGGTCCTACATGGCCAGCGCCCAGGCGGCGGCCCGGTCGGAAGGGACGACCGGCGACGGCTGAGATCCCGGAGCGGTCCACGGAGAAGGGGCGGGCGCCATTGGCTCCCGCCCCTCGTCTTTCCGCGTTCCGCCGGCGCCGCGCGGGCGGCGCCCTCCCTCAGCCCGCCGCCATGTGCCACTCGGCCAACACCTCCGCCTCCCGCTCGGCGGAGAGCCCCGCCCGCAGGTTGGCCTGGCGCTCCGGCGGCCGCGAAAAGTGATACTCCAGCGTGTCCCGGGCCGTCATGGCCAGGGGCCGGAAGGTCAGCCCCGCCTCCACCTCCGGGGTGAGGTCGAAGCGGGCGAAGCCCTCGGAGCCGGCCACCGGGGGCCTCCACACGGGCATCTCCTGGTAGGGACGCACCCGCCGTTCCATGAGGAACTCCCTGGGCACCCACGTGAAGGTCGCCTCCGCCGTGGTCACCGCCCGGATCCCGTAGAGCAGCTCCGCCATGGGGCGAGGGGTGGCGGGTCCCACCACGTTGTAGATCCCCGCGCGGCCGTCCTCGGCCATGCGGATCATCCACTCGGTGAAGTCCCGGACGTCGATGATCTGGACCGGGTCGGTGCCGTCGCCGGGCGCGAGGATCTCGCCGCCACGGTGGATGCGCGCGGGCCAGTACGTGAAGCGGTCCGTCTCGTCCTGGGGCCCGATGATGAGCCCCGGCCGGAAGATGGTGGTCCGACCCGGCAGCGCCGCCAGGGCCGCCCGCTCCGACTCGGCCTTGGCGAGGCCGTAGGGTAGGCGCTCCGCGCCACGCTCTACGCCTTCGGACTCGTAGGTGGCGGTCGGCGCATCGGCGGTCATGGGCACGCGGCTCGTATCGGCATACGCCGAGCGGGACGACGTGTAGAAGTAGAGCCCCACCGAGTCCTTCAGGAGCTCGGCGCTCTTCGCCACCCAATCGGGGTTGGCGGTGGAGTTGTCGATGACCACGTCCCAGGTGCGGCCCTCCAGAGCGCGCAGGTCGTCGTTCCGGTCGCCAACGAGCTTCTCCACCCCCGGAAAGAGGTCGGCGTTGGTCTGGCCCCGGTTGAAGAGCGTCACCTCGTGGCCCCGTTCCAGGGCGTACCGGACCTGGAAGGGCCCGATGAAGCCCGTCCCCCCGAGGAAGAGGACGCGGATGGGGCGGGGCGCAACCCGGGGGCGCTCCTGGCCGGAGGCGGCAGGGCTCTGGCGCGCCACCTCCCCGGCGGCGGGAGTCCCCGGCGCCAGGCCCAACCCGAGGGCGCCCCCGGCGGCCGCGGTCGTGCGGAGGAAGTCGCGTCGGTTGGTCGTCATCGTCGTCTCCGAGTTGGTCATGGGTCGCGCCGCGGGCCCGTCGCCTTCAGGTCGGGCCCGGATCGGGGCCCCCGATGAGGGAGGCCCGGAGCGTTCGGCACGCGTCGAACAGGGAGGTCTTGAGGTAGGCCGCGGTCTCCGCCGCGCTCCGGCTGATGGGCCCCTCCGTGCCCGGCTGCACGGAAACCTCCACCAGAACGGGTCCCTCGACAAGCAGGATCTCGTCCAGAGACGCCTCGTACGCTTCCGGGTCGTGGATACGGTACACCCTGGGAAAGCCCGCCGCCCGGGCCAGGTCGGCGAAGGAGAGCCGGCCGCCGCCGGGCACTGCCTGGCACCCGGTCAGCTCGTAGACATCGTTGGCCACGACGAACAGCACCAGATTCGTGACCCCCGCTTCCACGATCGTGGCCAGGGTGCCCAGGCTCATGAGCATGCTCCCGTCACCGTTGAGGCACACGACGCGCCGGGAGGGCTGGGCCATCGCCAGACCCAGTGCCACGTCGGCGGCGTGCCCCATGGCGCTGTCCGCGGACGCCAGGTCCAGCGAAGGATCGCACCACGGGCCCCAGGGCCGCACCATGGACATGGTGGTCACCACGGTCTGGTCCGTGCGCCGGGCCGCCAACGGCGCCAGGAGCTGGTCCTTGGTCAACACGACGCTAGTGTCCTGTCACCAGCACCGCCACCGGGCAACTCTCCGCGTGGGCGTGTTCCCAGCCCCGGCGCAGGCAACCGACCTCGTCTCCCGGCTCCAGGAACGAGTACGGCACGCCCCAGGCCCGCAGCGTCGGCTCAGTAGCCAACGCCGCCGAGTCCACCTCGGCCCGTTGGCGGACCGTCACGGGGTGGGGGGCGAAGGGATCGAGCCCGGCGGCCACCATACCGTCATGCCCCCGGTAGCCCACCAGCAGCAGGAGGGGCACGCCCATGCGTTGCGCCGTCCCGCGGAGGGCGTCTCCGCTCTCCAGGAGGCCCGTGCACTGGAGGACGACCACGGGACGCTTTCCCCCGATCCACAGGCCTGACGCCACGCCGAAGGCCTCGCCCTCCCGGGTGACGGTGAGGAGCTTCAGGTCATGGCCCCGCCGGAGCAGCTCGAAGAGGGCCATGGACCCGTTGTCGGGAATGCCCAGGACGTGGGTCGCGCCAAGTTCGAGCAAAATATCCGCAATAGGCGCGGCGGGGTGTGCCTCCGAAGCGTCCCCGCTGGCCAGGTCAGGCCGGGGCTCGTTGCCGAAGCCGCGGCGAGGGCCGTCGTCGTCCCCGGGAGCCACGCCTGGCACCGCCGATCCGCCCCCGAGATTCCTCAGCCTTCGCCGTTCTTGCCTCCGGTCATGGCCAACGCGATGGCGATGAGCGCCAGGTTGGTGGACGCACGCGAGAAGCCTTCCGCGGGGATCTCGAAGAGCGGCGAGGAGAGCGACACGAAAACGGCCGCAAGGAAGGAGAGCGCCGCGAGGGCGATGAGGGCCTTGATGACGGTAGACATCGGTCCACCTCCAGGTTCGCCGAGGGCACGGCTCGGCACCGGGCGGGAGGGGTGAGGGAGGGGGGCCGCGCCCGGTTCGCCGTGCGAGTGGGTGTCGCGATGAAGGTGCGCGGGTGGGCCTACCCGCGCAAGCGACCCGCGCCCACAGACCCGCGCCCACAGACCCACGCCCACAAAGGCCCCAGGAAGGGGCCGAGTGACAGCGAGGCGGCGGCGGCGCCCCCTTACCTCAGGGCCCCCGGCTATGCCAGGCCGCCAGCGCCTCCGCCTCCCGCTCAGGCGTGAGGCCGAAGCGGAGGTTGGCCTGGCGCTCCGCCGGCCGGGACAAGTGGTACTCCAGCGTGTCCTCGGCCGTCGTTGCCAGCGGCCGGAACGTGAGGCCCGACTCCACTTCCGGAGTGAGGTCGAAGCGTGACGCCCCCGTCTGGTCGCCCTCGGGAGGCATCCACGCGGGCATGTCCTGCCATGGGCGGACCCCCATCTCCCGCAAGGAGGCCACGTCCACCCACGTGAAAGTCGTCTCGGCGGTGGTCACCGCCCGAATGCCGTACAGCATCTGGTCGATGCGCCACGGAACCGCCGGGCCCAGCCCGTTGAACACACCCGTCGTGCCGTTCTCCGCCAGTCGCACCATCCACTCCGACAGGTCCCGGGCGTCGATGACCTGGCACGGATCCGACCCGTCGCTGGGCGCGAGGACCTCGCCGCCCCGGTGGATGCGCGCGGGCCAGTACGTGAAGCGGTCGGTGTCGTCCCGGGGCCCCACGATGAGCCCCGGGCGGACGACCGTGCACCGCCCCGGGAAGGCCTCCTGGGCCCGCCGCTCGGACTCGGCCTTGGCGAGCCCGTACGGCAGCCGCTCCGCCCCCACCTCGACGCCGGCCGTCTCGTAGGTGAACGTGGGGTGCGCGGAGGTCATGGGCACGGCCGCCATGTCCGCGTACGCCGAGATGGAGGAGACGTAGACGTAGTGCTCCGTGGCGTCCTTCAGGACCTCGTTGCTGCGCTCCAGCCACCGGGGGTCGGAGGCCGCGTTGTCGAAGACGACGTCCCAGGTTCGCCCCTCCAGCGCGCTCAGGTCACCGGTCCGGTCCCCCACGAGCTTCTCCACCCCCGGGAAGAGCCCCGGGTTCGTACGGCCCCGGTTGAAGAGCGTGACCTGGTGGCCACGTTCGAGCGCGTAGTCCACGAGGGGCGGGCCGATGAAGCTCGTGCCCCCCAGCACCAGGATCCGGAGGGCCCGCCCCGGGCGCTCCTGGGAGCGCTCCGCCCTGGCCACCGTGCCGCCGGCGAGTTCGGGGCGCAGCCCCAGCGTCACCGCGCCGCCAGCGGCGGCGGCCACCTTGATGAACTCGCGTCGATCGGTCACTTGCGTCGTCCTCACGTCGATCCTCCTCCCTCGTAGAAGTCGGGCCCCAGGTACTCCCGTACAAATTGGGGGTGTCGGGCCGCCCGCGCAGCCTCCCCCAGGTCGTGGGTGGTGCCGGCCACGAGCCACACGACGTGGTCGGCCAGGTCCAGGAGGTCCCGGGCCTCGTGTCCCGTGACCACCAGGGCGCATCCCTGCGCCCTCAGCTCCATCAGGACGCTTCGGATGAGCTCCCGGTCCAGTGGAGCCGCCCCGGTGAGGGGCTCGTCCGCCAGGAGGCACGCCGGCTCCCGCAGGAGGGCCAGCGCGAGGCTGGTGCGGTTGCGCTCCCCGGTGGACAGTTCCGCCACGGGGCGCCCCAGGAAGGCGTCCAGCCGGCACCGCGTGATCCAACCGTCCAGGCGAGGGTGGCCGTCCTGGGCGAAGAGGCGCACGTGGTCGTCCACCCAGCCGTCCCGGACCAGCAGACCCTCCTGGGGCACGTACATGAGGCCGTCCCGGGCCAGGACGTGGAGGCGCGGCCGCAGGTGGACGGTGCCAGCGAACCGCACCGCGCCGGAATGGGCCGCCAAGCGACCCGCGGCGACCTTGAGGAGCGTGCTCTTGCCGCATCCGTTCCTCCCCATGAGGGCCGTGATGCGCCCCGGCCAGGCCCACAGAGTGGCCGACTTGAGGACCTGGTTGGATCCGAAGGAGCGCCCGATGGAGTCGGCCACCAGGAGGGGGGGGTCCCCGATGCCCGCCAGCGAGCCCATCACCGGATCAGGCTCCAGCCCACGCGCAACGCCACCTCGAGTGCGAACGCCACGGAGCCGGACACCGCGGGCCCCCGAAGAGGCGAGATGCCCGCGTTGGCCAGGAGAAGATCCTCCCTCCGCACCCGCGCGTCGGCCCAGACCCCCAGGAACACGACCCCGGCGATGTAAGGGATGGCGACCACGGTCCCTGGCCCCGTCACCGCTTCCGCTCCGGCGCTCATTACGAACGCCAACGCCATGCGCACAAGGATCCAGAGGCCCACCCCCCGGACGAGGTACGCCCGGCGGAACGCGGGGGTGAGGACGGCCCGGACCGGCGCGCTCACCTTCCGGCGGGGGCGGTCAGCGCCCCGTGCCCGGGCGGTCGAAGGCACTCGGACCCGGCGCCCCGGCCACTCACGCCCCGACCCCTCCAGCCTCCGCCCCCTCCCCGCTCTCTCCACGGCGGACGAGCAGTCCCTGGAGGGCGCCCACCAGCCCCGAGCCCACCGTGTACACGCCGATCCAGGAGGGGAGGAAGGCCAGGACGGCCAGGGTGAGGGCCGCCGGCAGCAGCACGTTCCACGCCTTGAGGCCCGCCTCCGGGTCCGCCCCCGCGCCCGCGCCCAGGCCCACCAGCACCGCGGCGGCCAGGGCCACCAGCCCGTCCGGGGAGGCCAGGCTGCGCATCCACAGGAAGCCGGACCCGGCGCCCTCGGCCACGGCCCGGCGGACGGCCGCGTACACGGCCATGAACACCGGCGCCTGGAGCAGGCTCCCGCCCAGGACCGCGGGATCCACCGGGGCCGTGCCCTCCGTCCGGTACAGGGCGAGGGTCTTCTCGGCCAGGCGTGAGGGGTCGTCGGCATGGGCCGAGCGAAGGCGCTTCAGCGCGGGCTGGAGTCGCCTCACCGCACGGGCGTGGAGACGAGCCTTGCGAGCCAAGCGCAGGGAGAGGGGGAGGAGCAACGCCCGGGACAGTATCCCCATGGACAGGACGGCCCATCCCATCTCGCCGCCGTACCCCTGAGAGAGAACGAAGAGGAGCGTCTCCAGCAGCTCCACCACGCCGTCGAACACGCCTGTCATGTCACGTCACCTCGGTTGGGGGTGACACTACTACCCTCGGCGGCGCTTCGGGCTTCACGGGGACCCCCGTCGGGACTCTCGTCTTCCCGGGCATCGAGCCTTCGGACCTCACCCCAGCGGGTCGTCCAGCACCAGGCTTTCGACGAAGAACTCCATCATCCGGTCCCGGTTGATGCCCGAGTGCCCACGGTCCGGACCCACCTGCACCTCGAAGCTCTTGCCCGCCCGCTGGAGCGCCGCGATGAGCTGCATCATGTTGGACGGGTGGACGTTGTTGTCGGCGGTGCCGTAGTAGAGCATGAGGCGGCCCTTCAGGTTATCCACGTACGTCATGGCCGAGCCCGCGTCGTAGCCCGCGGTGTTGCCCTGGGGCGTCCACATGTAGCGCTCGGTGTAGATCGTGTCGTAGTGGCGCCAGTCCGTGACCGGCGACGAAGCGGACGCCGCCTGGAACACCTCGGGATGGCGCAGGACAGCCAGGGCCGACACGTAGCCGCCGTAGGACGTGCCGAAGATCCCCACCCGGCTGCCGTCCACGTAGGGGCGCTCCCGCAGCGCCCTGACGCCCGCCGCCAGGTCGTCCACCTCCACCACGCCCAGCTTTTCGTAGATGGCGTCCAGGAAGCG
>DASWKP010000132.1:0-1850 GCA_036396575.1 Longimicrobiales bacterium
TCGGGTGCCGGTCGGACCACGCGGTGTCGTGATGGGATCCTCCACGTTCGTCGATTGGTTCTCCGGTATCGGCCCCGCCCCCGGCGACCTCCCGGAGACTGGCCCCCACGGAAGTGGCGGGAGCGCCTGGGAATCGAACCCAGCAACCCGGGGTTCAGCCGGGCCAGCCGGTTTTGAAGACCGGTGGGGCCACCAGGCCCCCTTCGCCCCCTCGCGTCCACTCCGTCCACGACCGAGGCGCCAGGCCAGAGCGCCCCAGGCCAGAGCGCCCCAAGCCAGGGCGCCCCAAGCTATCCACGGCCCGCCCCCCCGCAAAGACTCCCTCCTGCGGCACCCGCCGAACGCGACGCCCCGAGCGAGCGGCACTCACGCGCCCGGCGGCTCCTCTCCGTCCGGAAGGATGGCGGCCACGGCCTCGAACTCCTCAGCAAGCCGCGACCTCAGGCCCCCGAGACGTTCCCGGAGGCGTGAGCGAGGAGCGGCCCGGAGAAAGACGCGCACGTCTTCGGACACCCTCCGCCACCGTTCGGTCCAGGCGACCCATCTGAGCCCCGCCGCGGGCAGCGCGGCCATCACCCCTACTCCCCAGCCTGCCCCAGCCGCCACGTAGGCCGCGAGACCCCACGCCATCCATGCCAGGGGAAAGGCGAGGATGGCGGCGCCCAGCTTGTAGGTGGAGATGGCGTCGTGCTCGGGCCGGACCGACGCCACGACCCAGCGAGGGATCCAATACGGGACGGCCCATGCCACCGTGGCGACGGCGGCGAGAGGCAGGAGCGCCATCAACCACATGCCCTCCCGGACCGCGAACCGGGTGACGGGTCCCACTCCGTAGCGGCGGGGGACGTCGGCGTCGTTTACGCCCAGGAGCTCCTGGAGCCTTCCGTAGGACTCCACCCTCCGCCGCAGGTGGCCGTAGGCATCGGGATCGTGCGCGCGCAGCCACGCCAGCCCCCGGGCGAAGGCCTGGAGCCGGGGCAGGCGTCGCCCCAGGGACTCCCGCTCTCGCCATCCGGCCAGGCCCTTCTCCCGCACGTAGAGGCGCTCGGCAACGTCCAGGAGCGGTCGGTCGGCCGCGTCCTCCAGGTTCAACGTTACGGCCCCCAGCCGCTCCGCCAGCTCCGCGGTGAGAGCGCGTACCGCTGCCTGCGGGTCCGCCCGGTGACGCTCCCGCCAGCCGCCCACCAACAGGCGCTCGCCCACCGTGGCAACCACGCATCCCCGGAACAGGTGCTTGCGCTCGTACGTGAGGCCCACGGGGATGATCACCAGGCCCAGGTCCCAGCCGGCTTGCTCCTCGGCCAGCAAGGCGATCCTCGCGGCGCCGGTCTTCAGGGGCGTGAGGGCCGGCCCGGAGTGGCTCTGGCCCTCGGGGTAGATCTGGACGGCCCCACCGGCCCGCAGAGCCTCCACCGCGGCGGCGAACGTCCGATCGTTGCCGCCCATGAGCGACGCGTCGTCCTGCCGGCGGTAGACCGGAAGCCCGCCCAACCCCCGGAGCACGGTGCCCACCAGCGCCTGATCGAAGAGGGGAGCCTTCGCCAGAGGCCGCGTGGACCGTCCCGCAATGCTGAAGAGCACCATGGGATCGACGAGGGCGTTGGGGTGGTTCGCCACCACCAGCACCGGCCCGTCAGGCAGCGGGGGCCCCCGCCGCTCCACGCGGTAGAAGACGGCGACGGCCCAACCGACCAGGCGGGTGATGATCGACGCGAAGATGGCCGCCTCCGGCGGCTCAGGGCCCCAGGCGCGAATCGGCGAAAAGGCGATTCATGGCGAGCTGTCAGGGAAGGCGCGCCACGCACTCGATCTCGATGTCCACCCCTTTGGGCAGACGCGCCGCGGCCACG
>DASWKP010000133.1:0-4496 GCA_036396575.1 Longimicrobiales bacterium
AGCTTCCGGTAGACCGGCTCGCTGATCCGGATGCCGGGGCCGCGCCCCATGAGGAAGGTCTGATTGACTGTTCGGCCGATCACGTCCGTTCTCCGACCGGCGCCCTCGCCGAGTTCAGCCTCCACCACGGAGCCCATGTGAATGCTGGCGCCGATTTCGAGGGCCAGCTCCAGCTCCTCCGCCAGGCGTGGCACGAGGGCCTCGAGCGTGACGGCCGCCGCAACGGCGTTGCGCACGTCACGGGGAGGGAAGACAGCGAGAACCGCATCGCCCATGAATTTGATGATGCGGCCACCCCTCTCGGCGATCGTTCGCTCAGAGGCGCGGTAGAGCCGATCCAGGAATGCCGCCACCTCGGCGCCGGATCGGGTGCGAAACACCCGGGCGTAGCCTGCGACATCGGAGACGAGGACGACCAGCGTGGTGGAGGAGAAGCCTTCGACTGCAGGAAGAGAAGACATGAGGGACCCCCTGCGCCTGTCGACTGGAAGTGCGGGGGTGACTCCCGCCGGTCCCCGGCTGGGCCGGGGATACCGTCACAACCACTATGCCCGCATGGGGTCGACCGCGGCAAGACTGTTCATGTGAGTCGGCACCTCCTCACCCCTCCGCCCCCAGTGCCTCCGTCGGTTCCACCCGGAGCGCGCGTCGCAGGGGCACGACACACGCCAGCATACACACGCCCATCATGACGCCCATGTAGGCCAGGAGGAGGACCGCCATCCGCGGCACGGGCGGGAGGTCCGGCCCCGGCTCCACCAGCCTCGACACGACCACCAATCCCAGAGGGATGGCCGACCCTCCTGCCAGGACGCCGTACGCCACCTGCCGGAGGGCCCGGGAGAGCACAGACCCTGCCACCTGGAGGGGCCGCCCTCCCAGCGCCGCGCGGACTCCGATCTCCCGGGTGCGCCGCGACACCGCGTACGACATGACCGCGTAGATGCCGGCCAGCGTCAGGAGCAGGGCGATGGCGCCCGCCCCACCCGCCACCCTGAACCACGCGGCGTATTCCCTCACGGGGGTGGCGCGCCGGTGCGCGAGGGGCTCGGGGGCCTCGAGTCGGAGCCCCCCGTCGAGCTGCAGCGCCAGCACCCGGAGCCGGTCGGCATACGCACCCGGCTCGCCCGCCACCCGCAGCGTGAGGGTCGGCCGCCGCGCCCTGGCCGGAGCCAGAGGTCGAAAGGCCACGCCTTGGTGCGGCAGGTCCACGAAGGGGTTCAGGAGCCTATCCTCCACGACCCCGACGATCTCGTGCCACGGCCCCGCCGGCTCGTCGCCGAGGGAGGGGTTCGCCGCCTCGCCGATGTCCCCGAGCCGGATCCGCTGTCCGACGGCGTTCCGCCCCTGCAGCACGCGCTCGACGAACGCCTCATTCACCACCACGACGCGACGCTCGTCGGTCGCGTCCTCCGGGGTCAGCCCCCGGCCGGCCACCAGCCGCGTACCCATGAGATCCAGATAACCCGGCTCGACGGCGAAGTGTTGGGAGCGCCGGGCGTGGATCGACTCGGGCGGGCGCTCCATTCCCTCGACCTCGATGGGCCGACTCCAGTCCCAGCCCGGCCAGACACCCTCCGTCAAGGCGACCCCGCGCACCCACGGCTCCCTCGCGAGCCGGTCGGTCAGCTCGCGGTAGGCAGACGCGAACTCGTGGGCGCTTCCCTCGGGCGACAGGCGGGCCACCAGGTACTCCTCCTCCGCCATTCCAGGCTGCGCCGAGGCGACTCGGTGAGCCGTGTCGCCCACCGTGGTCACCACGGGAACGAAGGCCACGGTGAGCGCGACCTGCAGGATGACGATGCCGTGCCACCGCCCGCCCAGCCGCGGGCCCGCACCCCGGCCCGCACCCCGCTGAAGGTGGCCGTGGACGTCGCGACCGCTCACCTGGAGGCCCGGAATGACTCCGGCTACCACCGCCCCCACGAGGGCGAGGCCGCCCGCCCAGCCCACGGTGCTCGGGGAAAGCGCGCTCCCGACCCAGAAGGGGAAGGAGTCGGCGCCTGCGGTCATCACGCCCAGCGCCCACCGAAGGCCCCACGACGCGAGGAGCAGTCCGACACAGGTGGCCAGACCCGCCAGGACCAGGGCCTCGACGAGGAGTTGGCCCACGATGCGGCCGCGGCTCGCCCCCAGCGCCGTCCGGACCGCGATCTCCGATTCCCGCGTGGCGGCCCGAGCGAAGAGGAGCAGGGCCACGTTGGCGCTCACCACGACCATGAGGCCGATCAGCACGAGGGCGACTACGGCGAGAGCGGTGTTCATGGCGATGCCCGAGACCGTCATCACGGGATGGGCGAAGGGCGCCACGACCGGTGACAGGTGCGGACGGTCAGCGTCCGGGATCGTGGCCCCGGCTCCGAGAGCCGACAACTCCGCCCCGGCGGCGTCGAGCGTGACCCCCGGGGGGAGCCGACCGAAGCCCGTCACCCGGGGGGCCGGCTCGCCCGAACGCTGAGCGGCCGCGAGCCGCTCCAGCCCCAGGGGCACGTAAACGTCCGCCGGCTCCGGAAAAACGAACGCCTCTGACGCGACGCCCACGATCGTGGCTCGTTCGCCCCCGAGCCGCACCTCGCGTCCGACGATGCCGGGATCGGCGGCGAAGGCGGAACGCCAGAGGCCGTGGCTCACGACCACCACCCGCGGTGCCCGGGGGTCCTCGTCTCCGGCGCCCAGGGGCCGGCCCAGGACCG
Source organism: Longimicrobiales bacterium (assembly GCA_036396575.1). Taxonomy (GTDB): domain Bacteria; phylum Gemmatimonadota; class Gemmatimonadetes; order Longimicrobiales; family Gaopeijiaceae; genus DASWKP01. The sequence goes on from DASWKP010000133.1 coordinate 2,694, forward strand.
GAAGCGTCGGAGCGATCTCGAAGGCCTCCGGACTGACCGCCACCGCGTCCACCGGCAGGGCGGCGCCCTCGCCGAACTCCAGCACGAGCTGGGTGGCATGGAACCCGCCCAGAGACGCCACCGTCCCCAGCTCCTCCTTCCAGCGAACCAGGTCCACCGGGTCCACACCGGTGCGTGCGCCGGCCTGAGGGTCGGCCACGTACAGCCGGACGACGCGGTCTCCGCCCGGCACGGGCAGCGACGGGAACATTGTGTCCCGGAGGAACTCCACGGTGCCGGCGCCCACCGCGATGACGAACGCCATGGCCAGACCACCCACGACCGTGAGGCCCGGATGACGGACCAGCATCCGCAGGCCCAGCTTGAAGTCGAGGAGGGACGCGCCCATGGATAGCCCTCCGGAGCGGGCCCACCTGCCTTTCCGGTGCCTCGGCCGCCGGGGGGACCTCGCCAGGGCGAGGAGGCCCGCCAGGGCCTGCCGCCGGTACCAGCGCCGGGCCGAACGCCGCCCTTCGGTCCGGGCCTTCTCTTCGTGGAGTTCCGCGGCGTCAGTGGCGAGTTCCGGGGTCCCGAGGCGCACCGCCGCCCACTCCAGGAGGACCCGGGCCAGGCGCGGGGGTCCATCGCGGCCGCTCACCCGAGCAGTTCCGGGTCGGGAATCGTGAGGCCACTCCACACCCTGCTCCACATGCCGCGAAACGCCTGCAGCGCCCGGACGCCCTTCGGCGTCAAACGGTAGAAGCGGCGGGGGCGTCCCCCCCGGCTGGACGGCTCTCCCACATCGGAGTCGAGGAGCCTCTTCTCCTCCAGGCGGCGCAGGGTCACGTGGACCGACGGCAGGCTGATCTCCCGGCCCGCCCGCTCCTCCAGCTCCCGGTAGACCGCCGTGCCGTTGGCGCACTCCCCCACGCGCAGGACCACCGTGAGCACCAGGGCCTCCAGCTCCCCCAGATGGTCTCCCTTGCCCATGGACTTCGCTCCTCCTGAATGGCGGGCCATGCGACCCGATCCAGTATGAGACAAAGTTTTATACCACGCAATGGTGGCGCCGCGGGGGAACGCTCGCCCCTGCGCCACAGGCTCTACTACGCGCCGCGCGCAAGCTCATTCGGGCCGGTTCCTCCCCGGGAAGACGCACTCCTGCGCGCCTTCCTCCGGGGGAGGCCCTACCTGATGACGGGTCCGTCCTTCTGGAATGCGCTGAGGCTGGGCACGACCATGGTCGAGGCACGGCCGTTGGTCTACAACACGACCCGTAGTGGCCCGGTTGAACTTGCCGGCAGGCTCTTCGAACTTCGCCGCCTACGCTTCCCACGCCAGGCCACACCGGAGTTCTTCGTGGTCGACCTGCTCGAGAACCGCAACCGTGCCGGGCTGGACGCGGAAGTAGCCCACCACGCCCTGGCCGAAGCTCTGAAGGTCGGCCGGCTCTCCGGGGCGGTCCAGGATATGGCCGAACGCTTCGGAACCAAGTTGACGCAGGCTTTCGTGCGGTCTGCCCTCGACGAGGCCGCGTGAGGGTGGCGGTGGGGGCTTCCTACACGACGATGGGGAGTTCGGCGATGCCTTCGCCCGGCCAGCAGGGAGCCGGGCACGGCTCCTATTCCGCGGCGAGCACCCGCACCGGGTCGATGCGAGTGGCCCGCCAGGAGGGGCCCAGGGCCGCCGCCAGCGCGGTTGCCGCGACGGCTGCCGCCGCAAAGATGAAGGATTCGGCGTCCGGGCTGGGCGCCTCGTAGAGGAAGGCGGCCGCCAGGTCCATGGTCCATCCGGCGGCCAGGCAGCCCACAGCCACCCCAGCCA
>DASWKP010000134.1:0-3918 GCA_036396575.1 Longimicrobiales bacterium
GTGCAAGCGGCCCACGCCGCGTCGGCGGCGCCGGCCGGCCGAGCACCCGACGGCGTGGACTGACCCCACGTACACGAAGAGAGAGGAGAGACGCATGGCGTACGTAGCGGGAGTGGACGTGGGATCCACCCAGACCAAGGCGGTCATCATCGGAGAGGACCGGACCATCGCCGCGCGGTCCCTGGTCCCCACGGGGGCCAACGTGATCCGGGCGGCCGAGACGGCCTTCGAGGAGGCCCTGGCCGCGGGCGACCTCCAGGAAGGGGAGGTCGAGTATGTGGTGGGCACAGGCTATGGCCGCTACAAGGTCACCTTCGGCAACACCCAGGTCACCGAGATCTCCTGCCACGGGCGCGGCGCCGTCCACATGTTCCCGAACACCCGCACGGTCGTGGACATGGGGGGCCAGGACACCAAGGCCATCCAGGTGTCACCAGGGGGCGAGATCGTGGACTTCTGCATGAACGACAAGTGCGCCGCCGGCACCGGGAGGTTCCTGGGGGCCGCCTCGGGGGCGCTGGACATCCCCCTGGACGAACTCGGGCCCACCGCGCTCAGGGGCACCCGGGCCGTGAAGATCAGCACCACGTGCACGGTGTTCGCCGAGTCCGAGGTCCTGTCCTGGCTGGGCAAGGGCAAGAAGATCGAGGACATCCTCCTGGGGGTGCACCAGTCCATCGCCGCGCGCTCGGCGGGGCTGCTGCGGCGCGTGGGCGTCGAGGAGGAGGTGACGTTCACGGGCGGAGTGGCCCGCAACATCGCCATGGTGGAGACCCTGAACGAGCGGCTCGGTCTCACGGTGAACGTGAGCGAGGAGTCGCACTACATGGGTGCTCTGGGCGCCGCGCTCTTCGCGCTCGACCACCTGTTGGTGCGTCGGACGCCGACCGCCGTCGCGGGAAAGGGAGCGGAGTCATGACCTACACAGCCGGGATCGACGTAGGCTCCACCTACACCAAGGCGGTGGTCCTGGACGAGAGCGGCGCCATCGCCGGACGGATCATGAAGCCCACGGGCTTTCGCCTGTCCGAGGTCGGCCGGGACTGTCTGTGGGAGGCGGTCGCGGCCGCCGGGCTGGAGCGCCCCGACGTGGAGTACGTCGTGGCCACGGGCTTCGGCCGCCACCAGGTGGACGAAAGCGACGTCCACGTCACGGACCTCACGGCCGCGTCGCGAGGGGCGGCGCACCTGTTTCCGGGCACCCGCACCATCCTGGACGTGGGTGGTCAGACCATGAAGGCCACCCGCCTGGGCGAGGACGCCAAGGTCAAGTCGTTCCGCCTGAACGACAAGTGCGCCGCGGGCACCGGGGCCTTCCTCGAGAAGACGGCCCGATATATGGGCTACACCACGCAGGAGATCGGCCCTCTGGTAGCCACCTCCAAAGAGGCCATCCCGATCTCGGGCGTGTGCGCCGTCTTCGCCGAGTCCGAGGTCATCAACCACCTGTCCCAGGGCGCCGCGCCGGCGGAGATCATGCACGGGGCCATCGTGTCCCTGGTGGGGCGCTCACTCCAGCTCATGAAGCGCGTGCGCATGGAGCCAGAGTTCACGCTCATCGGGGGCATCCTCCGCTTCCAGCGCATGGCGGACGTCATCCGCGAGGAGCTGGGCACCGAGGTCAACGTGCCCGAAGGCGACATGGTGCAGTTCACCGCGGCGCTGGGAGCGGCGCTCCTCGGACAGCGGCGGCTGAGCAGGTTGCGGGAGGACGTCGCTTGACCGATGAAGGCGCTGAGGACACGCTGGCCTCCATCGTCTGCATGGAGGCCCACCGCGCGGTCTCCGAGGCCGCCATCCGGCCCGACCCCGCGCGCCTGGCCGACGGCTGGGAGCGGCGCTTCATCGCCGACGCCGGGCGCGCCCGGGAGGCGGTGGAGCTTTACGGGGAGCTGGGGTACGAGGTGGTGGCCGACGACGTGCGCCCCGGCGATCTTCCGGAGGGCTGCGAGGCGTGTCAGCTCGTGGCCGCGCTCAGGTTCAAGTCCATCTACACCCGCAGGCCAGGGTAGTCCGCGATGACCAATCCACCGGCCGACCAGCTCATCCACGACTGGGCCATGGAGGGCGGCGGCGCACCGGCGCCCGCCACCCGCCCCATGCTGGACGACGAGACCCTCCGGGACGGGCTCCAGAGCCCTTCGGTCATCGACCCGCCGGTGGAGACCAAGATCCGCCTCCTCCACCTCATGGACAGCCTCGGCATCGAGACGGCCGACATCGGCCTGCCCGGAGCCGGCCCTCGCCAGCGGGAGTCCGTGGAGCTGCTGTGCCGGGAGATCGACCGGGAGGGCCTGCGCATCCGGGCCAACTGCGCCGCGCGAACCATGGAGGTGGACATCCGGCCCATCGCCGAGGTGGCGCAGAAGACCGGCGTGCCCATCGAGGCGTGCATCTTCATCGGCTCGAGCCCCATCCGGCAGTACGCCGAGGAGTGGGACCTGGAGCACCTCCTCAAGCTGTCCACCGACGCGGTGCGCTTCGCCGTGGGCGAGGGGCTGGACGTGATGTACGTCACCGAGGACACGGTGAGGGCCCGCCCCGAGGATCTGCGGGTGCTCCTTACCGCGGCGGTGGACGCCGGGGCCAAGCGGCTGTGCCTGTGTGACACCGTGGGCGCCGCCGTGCCCCGGGGAGCCGCCAACCTCACCCGCTGGGTCGCGTCCCTCCTCGAGGAGCTGGGCGTAGCCGGCGAGGTGGGCATCGACTGGCACGGCCACCGGGACCGTGGGCTGGACGTTGCCAACACCCTCGCCGCCGTGGAAGCCGGCGCCACGCGGGTCCACGGCACGGCCATCGGCGTGGGGGAGCGGGTGGGCAACACCCCCATGGAGCTGCTCCTGGTGAACATGAAGCTCCTGGGATGGCGGGACGACGACCTGTCGACCCTGTCCGAGTACTGCGCCCTGGCCTCCGAGGCCGTGGGGGTGCCCATCCCGGTGAACGCGCCCTGCATCGGCAAGGACGCATTCCGGACGGCCACGGGGGTGCACGCCGCCGCGGTCATCAAGGCCCAGCGCAAGGGAGAGGCCTGGCTGGCCGACCGGGTGTACTCCGGGGTGCCAGCGGGCTGGATCGGCCGGGCCCAGGAGATCGAGATCGGCCACATGTCCGGCGGGTCCAACGTGCTCTTCTATCTGAGGAGCCGGGGACTGCCCGACGGCCCCGAAGTGGTCAGCGCGGTCCTGGCCCGGGCCAAGGAGTCCGAGGACCTGCTCACCCACGAGGAGATCCTGGAGGCCGTTCGCTCCGTGGCTGGGGGCGCTCAGGTCTGCTAGCTTAGGGCCCGCCTTAGGCCACCCACCCTACCCTCCGCCGCCCCAGCCAGCCCTCCCGACGTGACGGAAGCCCAGGACCAAGACGTCCCCGCCAGCGGCGAGCCGCGCCGCCCGGGGTCCGTTCCCTTGGGGTCCGCCTCCCCCCGGTTCAGTCACTTCGATCGCTCGATCGCCGAGGGTCCCGTGCTGGCGGCGGTGTGGAAGATCGCCTGGCCCACCATGCTCCAGAACCTCATCGGGGGGCTCCAGGGCATCGTGGACCACGCCATGGTGGGGCACTACGTGGGCTTCACCGGCAACGCCGCCATCGGCGTGAGCTGGCAGATCTTTCTGGTGGTCATCGTCTTCGTTTCCTCCCTCTACTCGGGGATGGGAGTCCTGGCGGCCCGCTTCGCCGGGGCCGGCGACCAGGACAAGGTCAACCGGACGGTCTACCAGGCCTTCCTCACCTCCATGTTCCTGTCCCTCGGGATCCTGGCGCCCCTGGGGTACTTCCTGGCACCCGGCCTCCTGGACGTGGTCAACGCCGAGGCCGCCGTGAAGGCGGAGGCGCTGCCCTACATCCGTATCATGTTCGTGTTCAGCTTCGGCATGCTGGTCTTCTTCATGCTGGGAGGGGCACTCAGGTCCGCCGGGGACG
>DASWKP010000135.1:0-3516 GCA_036396575.1 Longimicrobiales bacterium
GTTCAACTGCACAGAGGCCTGCCCCAGGGACATCAAGGTCACCAAGGCCATCCAGGAGGTCAAGCGGGCCATCATGTTCGACCGCCTCTAGTCCGCCAGGCGCTCCTTCGGGCGGTGGCGCTCCCCGGTGATGAACGAGAAGCGACCATCGCCCTCCAGGATCCCGAACCGGACGTCGCCCAGGTCCGCCACCCCCTGCTCGCGGGCGGCGTCCTTGAGCTCCTCGACGCTGATCCGCTCGATGTGGAGGGCCTGCTCCAGGACCTCGCCGTCGCGAACCACCAGGACGGGGAACCCTTCCAGGACGGGCCGGGTCCGCCGCCACCGAAAGGCCACGAACGAGAACGCCATGATCCACGCCGCGATCGTCCCCACGGCCAGCATGGTACCGGTGATCGACATGTCCTCCTGGGTGATGCCCTGCTGGATCAGGTCCCCGATCGAGATCAGCAGAACCAGCTCGAACGCGGTGAGCTCCGAGAGCTCGCGCTTGCCCATGACCCGCATCAGGCCCCACACGAAGAAGAAGACGACCGTCGCACGCAGCATGATCTCCATCAGGGCATCACTCCCGTCGTGTAGGAGACGGCCACCACGGGCCGCCCGCCGACCAGCACCGCGGTCTCGGCGCTGCCTCCTCGCTGGACCGCCGGGCTGATCCGGGCATCGAAGGAGATCTCCAGGACCTCGCCCGGCGGGGGCTCGAACTCCCAGATCGTCCGCTCGCCGTCCGTGGTGGCCGCGGAGGGATCGGGGTCCAGGCCGTTCTCGTCGAACAGCTCGAAGTAGGCCGCCGTGGTGGCCACGGTGACCGGGCCGTCGAACCCGCCCGCCCGCCGGACCTCCACCGACCACGGCGTGGCCAGGCCCGGCCGGCTCATGGCCGCGTAGGTGACCGTGAGCTCGTATCCGCCTCCGGTGACCGACACCTGTGCGGAGCGAACCCCGAAGACGTTGAGCGCCCCCAGGCCCAGGAACGCGAACAGCATCCCAAGGCCCACCCTCCGGAGCATCCGGGCCCGTCGAAGTCGTGCCAGCGACACCTGCGTGATGACCGTTGAGCTCTCCGCCGCCACGATCCACCTCCTCTCGTCGTTTCCCGCGCGGACGTCACGGGTATACCCCGTCGCCTGCGACCCCTCACTCGCCTGCTAGGCTCCGGCGCGTGGCGCACCGCATCACCCTGATCCCCGGCGACGGCATCGGTCCAGAGGTGGCCCATGCCGCGCGCACCGTCGTGGAGGCCGCCGGCGTGGCCGTGGACTGGGACGTACAGGAAGCCGGGGCCGGAGTGATGGAGGCCGAGGGAACACCGCTCCCGGACCGGGTCCTCGACTCGATCCGCGCGTCGCGTACGGCGCTCAAGGGACCGATCACCACTCCCGTGGGCACCGGCTTCCGGAGCGTCAACGTGGCCCTCCGGCAGGACCTGGACCTGTTCGCCGCGGTGCGGCCGTCCCGGCGCCTGCCTGGCATCCCCAGCCGGCACCCTGACGTGGACCTGGTCGTGATCCGGGAGAACACCGAGGATCTGTACCAGGGCGTGGAATTCGAGCGAGGCTCTCGCGAGCTGGCCCGCCTCCGAGCCGAGCTCCAGCAGGTTCGCGGCTACCGGATCCCCGACGACGCCGGCGTCACCCTGAAGCCGATCTCGGTGACCGGGACCCGGCGCATCGTCCGATTCGCCCTGGACTTCGCCCGCCGCCACCGCCGCACGAAGGTGACCGTGGGGCACAAGGCCAACATCATGCGGCACTCGGACGGCCTGTTCCTGGACACCGCGCTGGAGATCGACCGGGAGGACTATCCCGACGTCGAGGTGGAAGCCGTGCAGATCGACGAGTTGGCCATGCGCCTGGCATCAGAGCCCGAAGCCTTCCACGTCCTCCTGCTCCCCAACCTGTACGGCGACATCATCAGCGACCTGTCGGCGGGCCTGGTGGGAGGGCTGGGGCTGGCCTCCGGCGCCAACCTCGGGTGGGAGTACAGCGTGTTCGAGCCGGTCCACGGCAGCGCCCCCGACATCGCCGGGAAGGGCGTGGCCAACCCGGTGGCCATGATCCTGTCGGCCGCCCTGATGCTGCGACATCTGAGCGAGACAGACGCCGCCGGGGCCGTGGAGGCCGCCGTCGCCGGGATGCTCGAGGACGGCGCCGTGCGCACGCCGGACCTGGGGGGCACGGCCACGACCGAGGAGGTGGCGGAAGCGGTCGCCGCACGCCTCGGCTGATCCGAGGCCTAGAGAGGCGGAGATGACGCGGCCGTCACCGAGCGATCAATGATCGTGATCGCCGTGGTTGTGATCGCCGTGGTCGTGATCGTGGTCCCCGTGGTCCTCGTCCTCGGAAGCCCGACCGGGCTTCTTGCGGTAGACCTGTCAACACCCGGGCTCGCCGTAGTGCCCGCAGCAGCCCTTCCCTTCGAGGACGATCCGCTTCACGGTTCGCGAGCGGTTGACCACGGTCAGCCGGAGCTTCTCCGGGACCGGGGCGTCGTACTCCTTCCAGTTGGTGAAGAACTCACGCACGTAGCGACCCAGTCCTCGCATGTCTCCTCCCCTACAGATCGGCCAGGTCCGCGCAGCGGGACCGGATGCCCTCGGCCGCCTCGCGGAGGGCGGCGACCTCGGCGTCGTCCAGCGTGAGCTCCTCGATGCCTTCCACGCCTCCGCGGCCCAGCCGGGCCGGCAGGCCCACGAAGACGTCGGAGATACCGTACTGCCCCGTGGCCCACACGCAGGCCGGGAGGACCTCCTTCGTGTCGCCGACGATGGCGTTGACCATCTGGGCCACCGAGGCCGAGGGCGCGTAGTACGCGCTCCCCTTCTTCAGGTAGCCGACGATCTCCGCCCCGGCGTTGCCGGTCCGCTCGTACAGGCGCTGGAGCGTGGCCTCGTCCACCAAGTCGTGTAGGGGCTTGCCGTCCACCGTGGCGTGGCCGGGCAGGGGGACCATCGACTCGCCGTGCGAGCCCAGCGTCATGGCCTGGACCACCGAGGGCGACACCCCCAGCTCCTCGGCGATGAAGAATCGCAGGCGAGCCGAGTCCAGCGTCCCGGCCATGCCGATCACGCGCTCCTTGGGGAAGCCCGTCACCTCACCGGCCAGATAGGTCATCTCGTCCAGGGGGTTGCTGACCACGATCACGATGGCCCCGGGCGAGGTGTCCTTCACGCTCCCCGCCACATGGCGCATGATCCCGGCGTTCTTCCCCAGCAGGTCCATCCGGCTCATGCCTGGCTGGCGCGGGAGCCCGGCGGTGATGACCACCACGTCCGAGCCCGACGTGTCGGCGTAGTCGTTGGTCCCCCGGACCACCGGTTCGAACCCCTCCACCGGCGAGGACTGGTTCATGTCCAGGGCCAGGCCCTGGGGGAGGCCCTCCACGATGTCCACCATGACCACCTCGTCGGCCAGGCCCTGCTGGGCCACGCGCATGGCCGTCGTGGCCCCCACGAACCCCGCTCCCACCACCGTGACCTTCATGTCGCGTCCTTTCGTCGTGTCAGCCCAGCTT
>DASWKP010000136.1:0-4467 GCA_036396575.1 Longimicrobiales bacterium
CTGAGGCCCGAGAGCCTCATGATGAGCTACGGCTACCGCCCGAAGTGGTCCGAGGGCGCGGTCAAGGCACCCATCTTCCAGACCTCGACCTTCGTGTTCGAGACCGCCGAGGAGGGCAAGGCGTTCTTCGAGCTGGCGTACGGCCTGCGGGAGAAGGGAGTGGACGAGACCCTGGGTCTCATCTACTCGCGCCTCAACAACCCCACGCTGGAGATCCTCGAGGACCGGCTGAAGCTCTGGGACGGCGCCGAGGGAGCGGCGGCCTTCGAAAGCGGCATGGCGAGCATCGCCACCACCATGTTCACGTTCCTGCGGCCGGGGGATGCGGTGGTCTTCAGCGAGCCGGTCTACGGCGGCACCGAGTTTCTGCTGCACCACCTGCTGCCCGAGTGGGGCATCCGCACGATTCCGTTCCGGGCGGGACCGGGCTCGGCCGCGCTCGAGGAGGCGGCGGAACGGGCGTCGGAGGCGGGCCCGCTGGCCATGATCTATCTGGAGACCCCCGCCAACCCCACCAACGACCTGGTCGACATCGCGGCGTGCGCCGAGCTGGCCCGCCGCAAAAGCACGAAGGACCATCGGGTCCTGGTGGCGGTGGACAACACCTTCCTGGGCCCCGTCTTCCAGCACCCGCTGGCCCACGGGGCCGACCTGGTGATCTACTCCCTCACCAAGTTCGTGGGGGGCCACTCGGACGTCATCGCCGGGGCGTGCGTGGGGCGCTCCGAGCTCATCGTGCGCCTCAAGTCCACGAGGACCATCCTGGGGAGCACGGCGGACCCGTGGACCGCATGGCTTCTCCTGCGCAGCCTGGAGACGCTCAAACTGCGCATGACGGCCCAGATGAAGTCCGCCCGCCATATCGCGGACTTCCTGTTGGACCACCCGAAGGTGGACCGGGTGCACTACCTGGGACATCTGACCGAGGATGACCCCAGCTTCGAAGTCTACCGGAGGCAGTGCCTGGCCCCGGGGTCGATGATCTCGTTCGAGGTCCGGGGCGGCGAGGAGGAGGCGTTCCGGTTCCTGAACGCTCTGGCGCTCGTCAAGCTCGCCGTCAGCCTGGGGGGCACCGAGTCCCTGGCGCAGCACCCCGGGTGCATGACCCACGCGGACGTGCCCCCGGAGGAGCGTGAGGGGATCGGGATCACGCCCAACCTCGTGCGCCTGAGCGTGGGTATCGAGCACTACGAGGACGTCATGGCCGACCTGGGGCAGGCGCTGGCCCAGGTGTAAGAGCCCTTGCGGCGGCGGCGGTGTCGGCGTAATTAGAGGGAATATTCTAATTACCGGACGCCGCCATGACGCCCCAGCCCAGCGTACATCCTCCCAAGCAGGACCGCTCGAGGCGGACCCTGGCCAGCCTGGTGATGGCCGCGTCCGACCTCCTGGCCGAGCGGGGCCTCGAAGGGACGACGGTGCAGGACATCGTGGCCCGCGCGGGGAGCTCCGTGGGCTCGTTCTATGCCCGCTTCGACGGCAAGGAGGACCTCCTCCTTTATCTGGAGGAGCGCGTGTGGGCGGATGTCACCGGCCGCTGGGACTCCGCGCTGGCCGGTCATCGCTTCGAGGGCGTGGATCTGGCGGGCCTCGTGCCCACTGTGGTGCGGGTGCTCCTGGAGGTCGTGCGCCACGGGGCCGCCACGCGGCGGGCGCTCCGTGAGCGGAGCGTCTCAGGTGCCCCCGCCGCCGCGCCGGCACGGTTTCAGGCTCATGTGGCCGACGGGCTGGCTGGGCTCCTGGCCGAACGCGCCCACGAGATCGCGCACCGGGATCCCCATCGGGCGGCCGACGTGGGGATCCGCATCGTACTGGCGGCGCTCCGCGACGCGGAGTCCTGGACGGATATGGACGCTGACGGCCTGATCGCCGAGCTTTCCCGAGCCCTTCTGGGATACCTCGGCGCGGATGCGGTGGAGTCCGACCCCGAGGACGGGGACCTGGACTTCTTCGATGTGTGGGGATAGGGGAGACATGGAACGACGACATCGGGGCGTTTTTCCGCCGCTCGCAGCCGCAGCCGTCGTTGCGGTCGCGGTCGCGCTCGCGGCTCCCGCGAACACGGCGGCCCAGGACGGACGACTGGAGGCACTCCGTCTGGACGATGCGGCGTCCGGGGCCTTCCGCCTGGACGGCATCCTGTCCGAGCCGTTCTGGCAGCGGGCGGTCGCGGTCGACGACCTGCGTCAACGGGAGCCCATCGAGGGAGCGCCTGCCTCGGAGCGCACAGAGGTGCGGGTGGCCTACGACGGCGGCACGCTCTACGTGGGTATCGTGGCCTACGACTCGGAGCCCGAGCGGGTGGTGGCGCGCATCCTCCAGCGGGACCGGGTCATGCGGCCCAGCTTCGGCTCGGGCCTCGAGGCCACGGGCGACGACGTGGTGGCCCTGGTGATGGACCCCTTTCACGACCAGCGGAACGGCGTGATCCTGGCAACCAACCCCAACGGCGCCGAGTTCGACGCCCTCATCACCGACGAGGGCAGCGAGATCAACGTCGACTGGCGGGGCGTGTGGGAGGTGGCCGCAGAGCGCACGCCCGACGGCTGGAGCGCCGAGTTCGCCATCCCGTTCCGCAGCCTCCGGTACCCCGACGCCTCCGGGGAGGAGGTGTGGGGATTGAACGTCTACCGCATGATCCGGAGGAAGAACGAATCCGTGCTGTGGCGCTCCTGGAACCGGGACGGCGGAGGCTTCCACCGGATCAGCCAGGCCGGAGACCTGGTGGGCCTACGGGACCTCCCCCGTACGGGTCTGAACGCGGAGGTGAAGCCGTTCGTCCTTGCCGGGCGGACCAAGACGCCGGACGACGCGGGACAGCTCCGGGGACGGGGCGAGTTCGAAGTGGGCCTGGACGTGAAGGCCGAGCTTCGCCCCGGCCTGGTCCTGGACCTCACCGCCAACACGGACTTCGCCCAGGTGGAGGTGGACGATCAGCAGGTCAACCTCACGCGTTTCAACCTCTTCTTTCCGGAGAAGCGGGACTTCTTCCTGGAGAACGCCGGCATCTTCGAGTTCGGCGTGCCGGGCTTCTTCGAGACGCCCCCCTTCCTGATGTTCTTCAGCCGCCGCATCGGCATCGACGAGGACGGCGAGGTGCCTATTCTGGGCGGAGGCCGGCTCACGGGGCGGGTCGGGGGCCAGACCGTAGGTCTTCTGAGCGTCCGGACGGGCGACGCCCACGGCCGGTCGGGAGAGACCTTCAACGTGCTCCGGGTCAAGCGCGACGTCGGCGAGTCCGCCTACGTAGGCGCCATGCTCAGCGACCGCAGGGGCGAGGGTCCCTGGAACACAGTCGCGGGGCTGGACGGTCAGATCTTCGTTCATCCCACCGTGCTGGTATCGGGCTTCCTGGCCCGGAGCGTCACGGAGGGCCCCGGAGGCGACGACCCCGCCTATCAGGTGGCCGTGGACTTCACCGGGGACAGGTGGGGCGGGTTCGTCCAGCACTTCGCCGTCTACCCGGAAGCGACCGCGTCCAGCGGTTTCATCACCCGCACCGACTTGCGCCGCACGCAGCTCGCGGGACGGCGGACCTTCCGGCCGGGACGCCTGGGCGTGCGCCGGATGGACCTCCGCATCGCCAACCAATACCAGACCACCACGGAAGCCCGCTTCCAGGACTGGTCCACCGGGCCCTCCCTCAACGTGGAGTGGGACTCGGGGGACGGGTTGCGCCTCGACCTCAACATGGGCGAGAGCCAGGTCGACGACACCTTTCCCCTCGCGGGCCTCGTGGAAGTGCCCGCGGGAAGGTACAGGGCAGATCGCGCGTCCATGGGCTTCAACAGCAGCCCTTCCCGAGCCTGGTCCGTGGGTCTGGACGCCAGAGCTTCCGACGCGTTTGGAGGGGACGTGGTGGGGTGGAGCGGGAGCGTTACCCTCACACCGGATCCGTCGATCTCGGCCACCGCGAGCTTCAGCCGAAGCGACGTGGACCTGCCCGGGGGGAGCTTCACCGCCGACGTGACGACGCTCCGGGCGAGCTACGCCTTCTCCACGCGCATGACACTCCACGCCCTCGTCCAGCACAACGGCCTCACCGACGAGCTGAGCACCAACGTGCGCTTCAACTTCATCCACCGGCCGGGTAGCGACCTGTACCTGGTGTTCACGGAGGAGAGGGGGGTCGACGACGACCTCTGGGAGCTGGCGGACCGGGGCATGGTGGCCAAGGTGACGTATCTGATGCGGTTCTAGCGCTCTTAGCGCTAGCCTGTCTCGTCTCCCGCTGGTGGAACGTCGGCGTGCGCATCGAGGACGAGGCGCTGGTCACCGCGGGGGGAGCCCGTAGTGCTGTCGGCTGGAGCCCCCCGGACCGTGGCGGAGGTGGGGGCCCTCATGCGGGAGACAGGGCTGGACGAAGCCCCCCTTGGCGGGTAGTCCGCCTCTTCTCGCGCGCCCACGCCACACCCTGGGTGGGCTGATCGTCATGGAGGCCTCGCATCGTTCTCCATCTGGAGACGA